>NZ_QWDE01000007.1 GCF_003432065.1 Mucilaginibacter terrenus
TGAAAATACCTTTTAAATAACTATTTTTGTACACGCTTTTATAGCGTTTGCTGCACGCCCCACGTCAGCTAATTGCCTGGTCAGTTTGGCCCGGAATCAGGTGGTCAACATCTCCATAACATACAGTATAGGCTTATCGTAACCTTTTAATCTCAAAAACAGTTTCAGGTTTTCATCTAAGGCTAATTTCTTAGTTTCCTTAATGCGCTCTTCAACTGCTACCTTAACAGTCTCCGGCACTTTGATACTTACTCCGGCTTTTAGATGGTGTTCCAAAGCACCCATCACTTTTATGAATTCAGTTTCCCTTTTTTTAAGGTCTGCTATGGAGTTCAGCGATTTACGGTCAAGGGTGTAATTCTTACCATATTCTTTTTGTGGTGTCCATTTTTCTTGCCCTTCATATTTCACCTTGTAATATAAATTCCACTTCTTATTTTCGCTATCTTTGTATAGCTTCGGCTGAGTGTAGTCAACAATTTTCATAATATAATAACGCCATTAAAGTTAATAATTTTTTCCCTTTTTTTTCCCTTTTTGCGTTAAAGCAAGGGAATTTAAGACAAATATGATAACTTTATATTTGCAAATTAGCCGGAGATACAGCAAGGATGCCAGTAAAAGGAAACCAGTTCAGGACAAATAGTTTTAGAGATGAAGAGGCGCCGCGTACTAAGGGCGGTAAAGCCGAAAAAGCGAAGCCGTCTCGGCTTCAGCGTGAGGCGTTTTCCTTTAGACAGCTGCGCGATGAACGGGTTTTAAAGATCACTGGCTTATTCTTTATCGTTCTTTCGGCGTTTTTCCTTATCGCGTTTACCTCTTACCTTTTTACCTGGGAGCAGGATCAAAGCTATGTGTCGCCTGCAAACGGCGGCTGGCAAAATTTGTTTAAAACTACCAAAGAGCTAATGGAAAGCGGTGTAAACAGCCCAGTAGTAGATAACTGGCTGGGTAAGTTTGGTGCGCTTCTGGCAAATCAATTCATATTCGAGTGGTTTGGTGTAGCATCATTTATTTTTGTATTTATCTTCTTTATAGTTGGTTTCAGGCTGCTGTTTAAAATACGTTTGTTCTCTCTGGCCAAAATGCTTGCTTACTGCTTGTTTGGTATTGTTTTCATATCTATAACAATCGGGTTTATCCACGGGATGATCATTGATTACCCGCATTATCTTGAAGGTGAGTTCGGCTACTGGAGCAATCGTTTGCTCAGTGCCCAGGTTGGCCATGCAGGTACCGGCGGAATACTGGCGTTCGCGGGCTTGACAGTGCTTATCATTGCTTATAACATCGATTTCAAACTACCCACTCGTCGCGAACGCACTAACGAGGAACATGTCGATCGTGTTGCTCCGGAGCCTGTTGAATTAGTTGAGGAGGAGATATCTTTACCAGTAGAATGGCCACGCAATGGCCGTACCCGCAATGAGGTAGCTGCAGAAAACGCCGTAAAAAGCGTGACTTTAGAGCCCGTTGTTGCCGCACCGTTGGTGCAAAATACTATAGTTCATGAGCCCATAGTGCTCACCCCTGAACCATTTGCAACCAGCGAACCTGAAGAAGAAACGGAAATACCGCTTACCATAGATGTGGCACGCCCCACACCAGTAATGAACATCGAGAAAAGCGACGATGATAAAGCTAAGGCGCTGGTTGATGAATTTGGTACTTATGACCATACGCTGGAACTAGCATCTTATAAATACCCTACGCTTGACTTGCTGGAGAATTACGGCTCTAACAAGATCGCCGTTAATACAGATGAGTTAGAGGCTAACAAGAACAAAATTGTTGAGACGCTTAATCATTACAATATCGAGATTGATAAGATTAAGGCGACAATTGGTCCAACGGTTACTTTATACGAGATCATACCGGCGCCGGGCGTGCGTATCTCTAAGATAAAGAACCTGGAGGATGATATTGCGTTGAGTCTTGCCGCTTTGGGTATCCGTATTATTGCGCCGATGCCAGGTAAGGGTACCATCGGTATAGAGGTTCCAAATTCGCATCCGGAGATGGTGTCCATGCGGTCGGTACTCGCGACTGAAAAATGGCAGAACAATACCATGGATCTACCCATTGCAATGGGAAAAACCATCTCTAACGAAGTGTTTATTGCCGACCTTGCTAAGATGCCACACTTGCTGGTTGCAGGTGCTACGGGTCAGGGTAAATCGGTTGGTATAAACGCGATACTGGTTTCGCTGCTCTACAAAAAGCACCCCGCGGAACTTAAATTTGTGCTCGTCGATCCAAAAAAGGTGGAGCTAACGTTGTTCCGCAAGATAGAAAGGCACTTTCTGGCCAAACTACCGGATGATGGCGACGCTATTATAACCGACACCAAAAAGGTGGTAAATACGCTAAATTCACTCTGTATTGAGATGGATCAGCGCTACGACCTGCTTAAAGATGCCCAGGTACGTAACCTGCGCGAATACAATACCAAATTTGTAAACCGTAAGATAAGTGATCCTGAAAAGCACCGTTACTTGCCGTTTATAGTATTGGTGATCGATGAGTTCGCCGACCTGATGATGACCGCAGGTAAAGAAGTAGAGCAGCCAATAGCACGTATAGCGCAGCTGGCACGTGCCGTGGGTATTCACCTGGTTATTGCTACGCAGCGTCCGTCGGTAAACGTTATCACGGGTACCATCAAGGCCAACTTCCCGGCAAGACTTGCCTTTAGAGTGTTGTCCAAGATTGACTCCCGTACTATTTTAGATGCCGGTGGTGCCGATCAGTTGATAGGGCGGGGGGACATGCTGCTGTCTACAGGAAGCGATCTTATACGTCTTCAGTGCGCCTTTGTGGATACCCCCGAGGTGGAAAAAATATCAGAGTTCATAGGCAATCAACGCGGTTATGCAACTGCAATGTACCTGCCTGAGTATGTTGGAGACGGGGAAGCAGGAAGCAGCCCGAAAGAGTTTGACCCGGACGACCGGGACCCGATGTTTGAGGATGCAGCCCGTTTGATTGTATTACATCAGCAAGGCTCTACATCCCTCATTCAGCGTAAAATGAAATTGGGTTACAACCGTGCAGGACGTATTATTGACCAGTTGGAAGCCGCAGGGATTGTTGGTGCATTTGAAGGCAGCAAAGCCCGTGATGTGCTTTTCCCTGACGAGTACAGCCTGGAGCGTCATCTCGAAGAGCTACAAAAACCACGCGATTAAACCAATTAGAGCGGCCATCATCTAAACTATTATAAAACCCGTTTGCTATTTACGGGTTTGTAAAGGAGTCATTATGAAAAAAGCAGCACTATTTATATTCGCCCTATTGTTTTCGGCAACTGCCGTTTTCGCCCAAAAGGACAGCGACGCAAAAACCATCCTGAATAAACTAAGCAAGCAATATCGTACCTACGATGCGGTTAAAACCAACTTTAGTTTATTAATAGATAACCAGCAAGCAAACGTAAAAGAAACCCAAACGGGTACGTTGGTGGCGCGTTCAAAAATAAATAAGTACAAAGTTACCATATACCAGCCGGGCAAAACTAATGCTGTAACTCAGGAGATCATAAGTGATGGTAAAAGCCAGTGGACCTACTTGAAAGATGCGAACGAAGTACAGCTGGCAAACGCGGACAACAGCGACGACGGCTTCAACCCGGCTAAAATATTCACCATGTACGAGAAGGGGTATAAATACATTTATATCGGTTTACAAAAAGCAGGCGGTAAAACTTACCAGGTGGTAGACCTTACTCCTGAAGATGCAAAAGCCTCGTTCTTTAAAGTAAGGCTGATGATAGATAAGGCTAAAAACCAGCTATACAGTGCTATGATCTTTGATAAAAATGGCAGCCGTTATACCTACACGCTAAAAACTTTCGCCCCCGTGAAAGTGACAGATGCCGCTTTTACTTACGATAAGAAAGCTCATCCGGGTGCAGAACTGGTAGACCTCAGATAAGTTTATGTGGTAAACTGTTAGGGTGAAAAGCAGGTGATAAGATGCATCCTGCTTTGTGCAGATAGCATTTATATAACGTTATTGATAAGGCTAGTACTTAGCTTGAAGCTAGTAAAACACATACATGCAGGCAGAAGAAATTGAACGGCTGATAAGGATAAGCAAGGAAAGGCCATTATTGCCGGAAACCTACGTGCCCTGGCAGGAGCAACCTAAAGCTAACGACCTTTACCTGCCTGAAAAGCTTACGTCGCTGGAAGGGACGCCCTTATACCACACTTTAACACCGCAACAAAAAACAGACCTTGGCCGACATGAGGCGGTACAGGTGCTGTATTCCTATGGCTGGGGCGAAGCATTGTTTTGTGTATTTATGACGCGGTATCTGCTTCAGTTGCCGCCAGATGGCCCTGAGCACCGGTTTCTCATCCGTGAGATCATAGAAGAATATCGCCACCAGGAGATGTTCTCCCAAGCTATTATACAGCTAAACGGTGAAGCGTTGCCGCCAACAAAAATGCATCAGTTTATTGGCAAATTCAGCACTAACTATTTACCTGCCGATTTCCTATTTATGGGTAGCCTGGCGGTTGAACTTATAACCGATATGTACGGCAATTACAGCAGGAGGGCGCCTGAAATATATGTTGTATTGCGAAAAGTGTTTGAGTTGCACAATATTGAGGAAGGAAGGCACATCCATTTTACCAAGGGCTTGCTGCAAACCTATACAGCAAAAGCAGGGTACATCAGAAAAACCCTATACAGTTTTGTAATACTGATGAACATTTACTTTGTGCGCACCATGTATGTACGTAAGGAGATATATGAACGTATAGGCATTAACAACGCTGATGCAGTTTTTAAAGAAGCCACCCGCAACTACCGCAGTAAATTCACGCAAAATTGCCTTGGCCATATTATTGAGTTTGTTGACAGCTGGGGCGGTTTCAATCTCCTAACACGATGGGCGTGGAGATGGTTATTGCATGCGAAAGTGTAAAGGCGACGGTACGGCTGCCCTTCTTTCCAGTAACTAGGTATCTAACTCATTAGTCATGCTGAACTTGTTTCAGCACCTCACAATCTAGGAGACTAAGCTATCAGGTAGTTCAAGATCATTCTTAAGGTCTCTCATTTCCGGATTAACGCTCTGTATCAAGTTAATCTTCCACTGCCGTTTCCAATTTTTCAACTGCTTCTCACGGGCGATCGCATCTTCAACGCGGTGGAAGTGTTCATGATAAATCAGATCAAATAAGTGGTATTGCTTTACAAATGCCGAGCCTTCGCCATTAATATGCTGCCAAATTCTTGCTCGCAAATCGGCGGTAACACCGATATAGAATGTCGTACGATATTGGTTCGACATAATGTAAATGTGTGCTTGTTTATAAAGCATCATGTTAGATAAAGTTCACTAACCGTACATGAGGTGCTGAAACAAGTTCAGCATGACAAAGGGTAGTAATAGATTAAACCCTTATATAAATATTCCTTTTCTCCAGTAATTTACCCACCAGCCAGCAAACCAACATATAGCTTACAGCAAACAATAAAGAACCTACCGGACCGGGCGCTATGGCCTGGTAAAAGGAATGGTTTACGGTATCAAAAAAACTTTTGCCTCCAAGCGGAATCATCCAGAAAGCTATGATAAGTATTTCTGACAAAATGTAGATAGCTAACGGGTTTTTACCTACCGTAGTGAAGAATGCGGGCCAATTAGCTGCTCTCCAGCTACGAACTTCTACAGCGTAAATAAGCGCGGAAATTATTACCAGGTCAAGTCCAACAGTGAGCAGGGTGAAGGGGCTGGTCCATAGTTTTTTTCCTATAGGGAAGCTCATGTTCCAGCACAAAGCAATGAATATGAACAGGCAGCCTACTAACAGCATTTTTGCAAGTGCTTCGTACTCTTTTCCTTTTTGCTGAATGAATCTGCCAGCGTAATAGCCACAAATAACGTTTACTATAGCCGGCAGCGTACTGAGTATCCCTTCAGGGTCAAATGGCACTCCTTCGCCATGATAAAGGTGATTGTCGCCCAAAATAAATTTATCCAGATAGGTGCCCGCATTGGTAAGCATCCCATATGGAGCATCATGATCGCCGAAGGCAAGTAGGATAACCTGGTAGCCTACCAGTAACAAAATGCTGATAACTACAACCGTTCTGAAAGATTTAACAAAGTAAACGATAACGGAGGCGAACAGGTAGCATAAGGCTATTCGCTGCAGCACGCCCATTACACGGGTATGGCTAAACGGTTTAAAGCCCCAAACACCATTGTGCTGCTCAAAAAATGGGAACCAATACATTAAGTAGCCTAGCAGGAAAATAATAACCGCACGTTTAAATATTCTGCCCAACACCGCGCTTGTTGTCATTTGCGCAAACCTTTTTGATGTAAAGCTCATGGCATTACCTACCGCAAAAAGAAATGACGGAAAAACCAGGTCAGTAGGCGTGAAACCGAACCATGCAGCATGTTCTAACGGCGAAAAAGGCGCCGAGCCACTGCCGGGCGTGTTAACAATGATCATGAAACAAATGGTAAGTCCGCGGAACACATCCAGGGAAAGGAACCGCTCGGCTTTTGCATCCATAATAAACTAGGCTTGTAGTTGTGGTTTATAAAGGCAAGATAGAAAATAATTAATTCTAAAAGCGTCTCCTGATTAAAGATGCTGAAGTTTTTAAAAATATGATGAAAGTAACTATGGTTTGATATAGTAATTTGAAAAACCTGTTTGATTAGGCGTACGTTATGCTATTTTTGAAAACTCTGATGTTGACCATTACCAACCATACGCTCGAAAAACTGGAACTGTTATTAAAAACGGCAGGGTACAGGGTGCGTTATGAAAAAGGGAATTTTAAAACAGGTGCTTGCCTGCTGCAAAATAGCAGGATTGTTGTGGTGAATAAATTTGCCAACCTGGAAAGCAGGATAGCGGCTGTTGCTGAACTGGCCCGTAGCCTTGAAATTGATATTCACCTGCTAGACGAAAAACAGGCAGCATTCTTGCACCAGCTAAAGCAAACAACTTTACAACTGTGATATTTACCTTCCTTGGCACCGGAACCTCGCAGGGCGTACCTGTAATAGCCTGCGAATGCGAGGTGTGTACTTCTGTTAACACGCACGATAAACGCTTGCGTACGTCCGTACTGATAGAGGCTGAGGATAAAACAATTGCGATAGATTCCGGGCCCGATTTCAGGTATCAGATGCTCCGCGCCGGGGTAAAACACCTGGACGCCATAGTTTTCACCCATGAGCATAAAGACCACGTTGCCGGTATGGACGATATCAGGGCCTTCAACTACAAGCAAAATACCGCTGTCGACATCTATGCGGAAGCTCGCGTTCAGGAGGCATTAACAAGAGAGTTTCCGTATATCTTCGATAACAAAGGATATCCGGGTATACCACAGGTTAATATGCACCAGATAGGGATGGAGCCTTTCAGCGTAGGGTTCGTTAATCTGCTGCCTATACGTGTAATGCACTATAAATTGCCCGTACTTGGCTTCAGGATAAAGGATCTGGTTTACATAACAGATGCCAAAACAGTTTCCGAACCTGAGCGGGAAAAAATCAGAGGAGCTAAAATACTAGTGGTTAACGCCTTGCAGAAAGAAAGGCATATCTCGCACTTTACATTTGATGAAGCGGTGGCTTTCGCGAAAGAAATGGGTGCTGAGACCACTTACTTCACCCACATTAGCCACCGCCTTGGCCGTCATCAGGATGTGTCGCGGGAACTCCCGCCTCACATTAAATTAGCTTATGACGGTCTTAAGCTTGAGTTCTAATCTTCAATGCCGCGACCCGTTTTGTGCTGAAGCTCGTCTATCTTTTTAGATGCGTCTGCTTTACTTAACGTCTCGTCCATCTCTTCACCTGCCTGGTCGCTTAATGTTTTAAGGTAAGATTGTTGTGCGCCGGTCATTGGTTCATCCCCGGTAGTCCATTCATCCGGATCCTTAATAGCGTTTGTACCTTTTAAATGATCGTTGTTAGGTGCTGATGCGTTAGCTGCATCGGTCTGTTTATTATCGTTTGCTGTAGCCATAACTTATTATTTATAACATCAACAAGCAAAGAGCGTAAGCTGTTTTAAGAAATGCTAATTTTATTAGCTATTATTTGAGTTCCAGATAGCTCACATCATTGAGTATAGCCGCAAAGCCGTTGTGTAATCCGCGTTTATGCGCGTCTACCCGGCATTTGATGGTCATCAAATGGTTATTTACTGAAGCGTAATGCCCTTCCTCATTATCAAAAAAGCCAGTATGGGTGCCTTTTTGTACCAGCGGGCAATCAGGCGTAAAATTGATCCATAATTCCTGCTGTTCTGTAGCACTATCAGTATTGTCTGCCTGCAATGCCGATACATGTCTATCGCCAATAAAGCGGCCGAAGATCTGGATATATTGCCCGTCGTACGCTATTGGGTTACGAAGAAGGTCGGCAAATTTTACCTTCCTGAATTCAGCTTCTTCGTTACAATCGCTTGTATATACTTTAGTGGTATGCGAGCAGCTGGTGCAAAGCAATAATAATGCTGTGAGCAGGGATATAAATGAGCTGTTTTTGCGCTGATACATACATTTACAAGATATACATATATTGTTTTTAGATGCTATTTATTAAGCAATCTCAATCTATCGCGAATATATGCGCCGGCATTGGTGAGCTGCTCTTCTTTCCAGCCACCGTTAACGGGTGCGCCGGGTTCTAGTATAGCAGTTGTTTCATCCTTATCTGTTAAGTTCCAGTTTACCCAGCTTAGCTTATTGGCTTCCAGCCAGTCTGCCCAAACCTTAGTTTTACTTCTGCTGAACTGGCCGTTGCCGGTCGCTTCGCCAACACCCCATTCGGTAACTAATAAGGGCAGTTTCATTTTAAGCGCCTTGTTGGCCTTGTCGCGTAACGGCTGCTGGTGGTTCTTGTCTGAAGCGTAAAAATGGAAGGAATAAGCAATATTGTTAAAGCCAGTTACCGGGTCTGCTGCTGCAATATCCACATCCTGGTCCCAATGCGGGCTGCCGACAATAATGAGGTTCTTTTTGTCGTATTTTCTTATTTCAGGAATTATTTGCAAGGCATAATTCTTAACAGTATCCCAACCGATACGCTCTGGTTCGTTCCATATCTCATAGATCACATTTGGGATACCTGCATACTTCCTGGCCATTTCCGCAAAAAAGGCTTTAGATTGAGGAATATGCAAGTGACTATTATGATCGTGCCAGTCAATCAGCACGTATATGCCACGTTTAATTGCCTCATCAATTACTGCCACCATCATTTTCTTCTGGCGGTCGGGCTCCTGAAGGTAGCCATGTGCCGGTTGTACACCCATTGCTGCCCTCAGGATGGATATTTTAAAATCTTTTGCCAACCAGTTAACCACCTCGGGGTTGTAGTATTTTTCCCCTTGCCAAAGGCTCCACGACATGCTTACACCGCGTAGTTGTGGTGGCAGGCCATTCTTATTAACTATAATGCCGTTTTTAACGGAGAGCGCCCCATGTAAAGCCACTGGCGAACCCGCAGGCTGCGCCAAAGATGAAGCAAGCGTAATAAAGTAGCAGACTAAAAATAAAGCACGTTTTTTCATGGTCAGCCCAATTTAGCGTATCCGTAGTAAACTGCGTTGATATTGTATTAAATGTACAAGAGATTGGTAAAATGTGAACAGCGCGCCACCCTTCAAGGCGTTAAGCAACATTAACGTTATAGTACAATTATGTTAATGCAGTTTCGCTAATTTTGGAGCTACACTTATGTACATGAAAAGACTCAGCTTTTTATTCGCGTTTATCTGCCTTTACAGCATTGCATTTAGCCAGTCTATTGCCGTTGTAGACACCGTTCAAAAGATCATTCCGGGGCGTAAGAACAGTCCAGCTCAGCAAAAGAAACCTTACGTTATCCTGATCTCTGCCGATGGCTTCCGTTGGGATTATACAGACAAACACAATGCAGTAAACCTAAAACGTTTCCGTGCAGAAGGCGTGCAGGCAGCATCTATGATTCCGTCGTATCCCTCGGTAACATTTCCCAACCACTACGCCATGGTAAGCGGCTTATACCCATCTCATTCTGGCTTAGTGAACAATGTTTTTTACGACCGAGACCGTAACGATAGTTACAGCATGAGCAATAAGGTAAAGGTTGCTGATGGTAGCTGGTACGGCGGTACGCCGCTCTGGGTGCTGGCCGAGCAGCAAAAAATGTTGTCTGCAAGTTTTTACTGGGTAGCGTCAGAATCAGCCATAAAAAATACGCGCCCTACTTACTATTACACTTACAACGAGAAAATAGACATAAACAACCGTATACAGGCTGTGGTGAACTGGCTCAAACTCCCGCCTGCAGAACGCCCGCATTTTATAACTTTTTACTTCCCGCAGGTAGATCATGCCGCACACCTGAAGGGTCCAGATGATCCCGAAACAGCGCACGAGGTGCATTTTGTAGATTCAGCAGTGAACGAGTTATACAAGGCGGTAAAAACAACAGGGCTGGATGTGAACTTTGTTTTTGTTGCCGACCATGGCATGACCAAAGTGGACAATCAGAACCCCATAGGTATACCAGCCGCAATAGATACCGCAAAGTTTAAGGTATCCGGCGATGGTATTTTGGTAGAGCTTTATGCTAAAGATAAGACAGCCATAAAAAGTACTTTTGATGAACTTACCAAAGAAGCAAAGGACTATAAGGTTTACCTCAAGACCAACATGCCTGCAAAGTTTCACTATGGTGCAAAGGACGACTGGCACAACCGCATAGGCGATATTCTGCTGATACCTAACTGGCCAAAAGTGTTTAACCTTTATAATAAGAAAACTATTAACCCGGGTTGGCACGGCTACGACCCTACGGTTGTTAAAGATATGCATGCTACCTTTTACGCATGGGGCCCTGCATTTAAAAAGCACCTTAAGATACAACCCTTTGCCAATGTTGATGTTTACAACATGATAAGCCGTATACTTGGCCTTAAAATAACCGGGAAGGTTGATGGTACCGGTGCACTAGCAAACAAAATATTGATTAAAAAGAGATGAAGCTGAAATTTAGCATATTGTTGCTGCTGCTATTGCCGGCAACGCTTTACGCGCAAGACACAACGGTAGTAAAAAAGCAAGCTGCAGTTGTAGCTAAAGCTGTGCTTGATGGCAACTATGGCACCGTAATAGACTATATGTACCCTAAAGTTGTACAAATGAGCGGCGGCAAAGCCAAGTTGCTGCAAATGATGACCAAAGGTATGAGCCAGATGAAAGCGCAGGGCGTAAGCTTTAGCGATGCAAGCGTAGGGTCTCCCGGTAAATTCTACAAAGCAGGTACGGAGATACATTGCCTCGTGCCTGAGTACATCACCATGAAGGCAGGTGCAAGTACTATTCGCACTAAAAGCAACTTATTGGCTATCACTAAAATCACGGCAAAACCTGGACCTTTCTTGACCTCAACAAGAACACTATAGCTGCTATCCCTAAAATTTTTCCTCAATTTAATAACGACCTTAAAATACCTGAGCCTACACAGCCGTTTGTGCAGTAGAATATGAGGTTCTTTCTACAAATACTTCTGCTTTCATTCCTGCCGGCATGGGGTTTAGCACAGGACAATCCGCTTGTAAAGCAACAGGCCGACCTGTTTGCTCAAGCCACTTTTGAAGGAGATTACCAAACGGTAATCAGGTACACATATCCCCGTTTAGTTGCACTATCCGGAGGGGAGGAGAAGATGCATCAGCTTATTACCGACCGGATAGAGACGCTGAAAAAGCAAGGTGCGCTTAGTTTTGAAGGGTCGGTAGGGATGCCGGGTAAGTTTTACCAGGCGGGTGATGAACTGCACTGCCTGCTGCCCGAAGAGCTTGTTATGACCACTTCAGCAGGAAAATATACCGGCCGTACATGGCTACTGGGCATCAGCGGTAACGACGGCAAATCGTGGACGTTTATGGATGTTGGCGCTATGCCTCATAATGTACTGCTAAAGCTCCTGCCAAGCTATAACAATGCGCTTGTTATTCCTCCGCCTGTAAAAATGGAATTTTCTGCTAATTAGCATTCGCATCTGCTATATAATTCAATCTTTTCTTAAATTGGAGTGGATTTACTCTCCTCATTCTATGCAACGAAGAAATTTTCTAAAAACCGGATCATTGGCTGGTCTCACCTTGGGTACACTGGTAACCGCATCATGCACAAGTACTGTTAAAGACTCGAAAGAACAGGGTGGAACAGGTGCTGCAACCACGGATGATTTTGAGCTGAACGAAGCAACCATCGATGATCTTCAGCATAAAATGCAGAGCGGCAGTCATACATCACGATCTATAACGGAGTTGTACCTAAAACGGATTGAGGCTATAGATAAAAGCGGGCCAAAGCTGAACGCAGTAATTGAAGTCAACAAAAATGCATTAGACATGGCCGATGCTATGGACAAAGAACGTAAAAACGGGAAAGTGCGCGGGCCATTACATGGCATACCCGTGCTGATTAAAGACAATATTGATACCGGCGATAATATGCACACCACTGCAGGTTCGCTTGCACTGGGCGATCATTTTGCTAAGCAGGATGCTTTTGTTGTGCATAAATTAAGAGAGGCAGGTGCGGTTTTGCTTGGAAAGACCAACCTGAGCGAATGGGCAAACTTCCGGTCTACACATTCTACCAGCGGCTGGAGCAGCCGTGGGCTGCAAACTAAGAACCCGTATGTGCTGGACCGTAACCCAAGCGGATCAAGCGCTGGTTCGGGTGCTGCCGCTGCTGCAAACTTGTGCGCGGTTGCAGTAGGTACCGAAACCGATGGATCTGTGGTATCACCGTCCTCAGTAAACGGGCTGGTAGGTATAAAGCCTACAGTTGGCCTGCTTAGCCGTACCGGTATTATTCCTATATCAATAACGCAAGATACCGCGGGACCTATGACCCGTACCGTAAAGGATGCCGCTATTTTGCTGGGGATAATGGCAGGAGCTGACCCCAACGACAGCTATACTTTAAAGAGCAAGCCAGAGAAGGATTACACAAAATATTTAGATGTAAACGGGTTAAAGGGAAAACGAATAGGCGTTGAGAAAATAAAGCATCCTGCAAACCCAGGGTTAGAATTGTTGCTTAACGAAGCAATAGCTACGTTGAAAAAGTTAGGTGCAGAGGTGGTAGAAGTAGAGCTTTACGAAAAGCTTAAAGCGGCAGATGGTGCCGAGTTCCAGGTGCTGCTTTATGAATTCAAAGACGGATTAAACAAATATCTTTCTACGGCAGGTGCTTCGGTTAAAAACCTTGCTGATGTAATAGCTTACAATAATACCAACAAAGGTAAAGCGATGCCATTTTTCCAACAGGAAACACTGGAGATGGCTCAGGCTAAGGGCGATCTCAGCAGCAAAGAATACATAGATGCGCTTAAGAAATCAACTGTTGTAAGCCGTAATGCGATAGATAGTATTTTAGCTGACAATAAGCTGGATGCTATATGTGGGGCTACCAATGGCTTTGCAGTATGTATTGACCTAGTGAACGGCGACTATGATAACGGGTTCTCCTTTTCTACTCCGGCAGCCATGGCAGGTTATCCGCATATAACGGTGCCGATGGGTGCCTGGCATGATCTGCCAATGGGCCTGTCGTTCTTCAGCACTGCATGGAAAGAGGGGGAACTAATCTCAATGGCATACGCGTATGAGCAGGCGTCTAAAAAAAGAAGGAAACCTGAATTTAAAACAGGGCTATTTAACTAAACTTATTTTAAGAGGTTAACACGGTCATTACTAAAACAACTATTAACCATATTCGATAATGCCGCAGCCGCTACCAAAAAAGATATTTGCACGCCAGCATGAAATAACGCAGGAGTATTTAAAAGCTATTGACAAGCATCTTGATGATGTGCTGAATGAGCGGGTTACAGACATGTTCGAGATAAGGGACTTTGCGGAACTGCTGCACATCCATCCAACACATCTTAGTAATACCATAAAGCTGGCTACCGGCAAGCATCCATGCTTTTTTATTGAGGAGCGCATAATGGAAATTGCCCGCGAAATGCTCCGTAATCATACCCCAATAAAAGAAGTAGCATATAAACTTACGTTTGATCCTTCAAACTTTACCAAATTCTTTAAGCGTTTCTCGGGCATCACACCTAAGCAATACCGCGAGCAAGTGCTGGAGGCGGAAGTCACCGAGGCGATGTAAACTTTAGCTTTACTGGTTTTCATTACGCGCATCACATCCCTACGGCAACAATACTGAAACTGTCACCATTTTATCGGAACTTATCACCATTTTTTTGGCTTTAGTTTGTTGCACCTTTGTATCAACATCTAAAAATTAAAAAAATGACTACAACAAAAATTGCATTGATAACAGGCGGCAGCAGGGGCCTTGGTAAAAACGCTGCATTGCACTTGGCAGCTAAAGGCATCGACGTAATACTTACTTACCGCAGCAAGCAGGAAGAAGCAGAAGAAGTAGTAAACCAGGTATCTGCAAACGGGCAGACAGCGGCAGCGCTTCAACTGGATACATCAAAGGTAGCAACCTTCGCCGATTTTAAAGAGCGGCTGACTGCGGCGCTTAAGGAGAAATGGGGCAGAGATACGTTCGACTTTCTGGTTAATAATGCAGGTATAGACGCAGCATCACCTTTTGCAAAAACAACCGAAGAGGATTTCGATAACTTGTTTAATGTACACTTCAAAGGCGTTTACTTCTTAACCCAAACGTTGGTTGACACCATAGCCGATGGTGGGCGTATAATAAATATTTCTACAGGCCTTACCCGTTTTGCAACACCGGGCTACGCAGCTTATGCTTCTATGAAGGGCGCCATTGAAGTATTTACCAAGTACCTGGCAAAAGAACTGGGCAGCCGCGGTATTGCAGCCAACCTGGTAGCACCGGGCATTGTAGAAACTGACTTTACCAAGGAGGCGTTTGGAAGTCACCCTGGTATGCACGATTTTATATCGTCAATCACCTCGTTGGGCCGCCCGGGTCAGCCAGATGATATTGGCCCTGTAATAGCATTCCTGTGCACCGAGGATGCGCGCTGGATTAATGCCCAGCGTATAGAAGCATCGGGTGGTATGTTCTTGTAACTAAATGCAGTAATATCTAAATGCGTGAATGTTTATACGTTTGCGCATTTTTATTGCAGACTATTGTTATTTTTAGCTCAGTTTATGGCAGAGCACGAAATAACAAAACACACCAAAAAGATAATAACGGTTGCACGTGGGCATGATGATATTAAACACAAAATTAAAGACATCCTGCTGGAGATAGCAATTATTGTTTTTGCAATAACGCTTTCTTTAATAGTGGAACGCTGGCGTGAAAACAGCGCTGAAAAAACACTGGAGCATAATTTTCTTTCTAATCTCGTAACTGATCTGAAAGAAGATCAAAAGCAACTTGAGGAAGATTCTGCCTCTTACGTAAACATGAAAAAGGCCTTCTCCTACTACCGCGCTGCTTATAGCGGCAAACAACTTAACCCTGACACAGCTTCGCGCATGATTGACTATATGTATAATGTTGTAGGGTTTGTTCCATCAAGCGGGCGATTTGAGGCACTTAAAGCGTCAGGCAAATTGGATGTTATCGAGGATAAAGACCTACAAGTAGAAATTGTGAACCTTTATCAGCAAATTATTCCAAGCCTCGTTGCGTCAACTAATCTGTTTGGTGATTTTAAAGCAAAGTTGGCGGATCATGTTGATCATAATCTTGTTATCAAAAACGGTAAGACCAACATCCAGCAGCTGATGGAAATGCCGCTTACCTATAATTTCCTTAATAGGGATGGTTATATAAATGCGATTATTTATAAGTATCACATCACTCTCGACAGCACCCGAAAGATAATTCGTAAAATAGAAGAAGAGGAAAAGTAATGGAATTTGGCCGTGTTACAGACGATGAACTAAAGTTGGTAGATTTTACGCTGCTACCTGACCCGCAATTTACAACAGATACTTTGCAACAGGCTGGTACTGTCGAGCCCTTACAGGTGCGTGCCGGTTGTGCCAAATGGGGCCGTAAGGAGTGGGTAGGGAAAATATACCCACCCAAAACTAAAGACGCGAACTTTTTAGATGAGTACGTTAAACATTTTAACTGTATAGAGCTAAATGCCACATTTTACAATGTTTATCCTGCTGAAACGATAACCAAGTGGAAACAGAAGGCAGATACTAACCCAGACTTTCGTTTCTGTCCAAAGTTCTCCCAAAGCATCAGCCATATACGTCGTTTAAAAAACGCGGAAGAAATTACCACCGCCTACTATGAAGGCATAATGGCCTTTGGTGATAAATTAGGGCCTTTGTTTTTGCAGTTAAGCGACAACTATACGCCGAAGAGCTTACCAGAACTTACTGCCTACCTGGAGCGACTACCGACAGATATACCAGTGTTTGTAGAGTTAAGGCACAAAGACTGGTTTGCTGTTGATGCCAACAAAGAGGCGGTTTTTAGCTTATTTAGAAGACTGAACATTGGTGCGGTTATAACAGACGCGTCTGGTCGGCGTGATTGTGTGCACATGATGCTGCCTACACCTCATGCTTTTATACGATTTGTAGGAAACAGCCTTGATCCAACAGATTACGCAAGATGTGATGATTGGGTAGAAAGGATAATACAGTGGAAGGAGCAAGGCCTGCAGTCTGTGTGGTTCTTTATGCATCAGCACGATGAAAGGTACAGTCCTGAGTTGTGCGACTATGTAGTAGATAAACTAAATCAGCGATTAGGCTTGAGTTTGCCGCGGCCGCAGTTCATTAGCCGGGATAAGGGCCTGTTTGAGTAGCAACTACCAGTCTAAAGCACGCTTTCTTTTGCGCTTTACATAGTTGCGAATATCCAGAACGATGCCGGCAAAGAAATAAAACATAAGTGGAAAACCTACTGCCAAAAAAGACGAGTAAATAAAAAACAACCTGATCTTAGCAATGGAAACGTTAAAACGCTCGCCCAGGTAAGTGCATACTCCAAAAGAGTAACGCTCAAAAAAGGTGATAATCCGTTGTAACATATCAGTTGGGTTTTAATATTTTAATTCCAACGCCGCATTGCAGACATTTCTTATAATCACAATAGCTATTTTTTAGTTCGAGCAGCGCCTGAGACTCGAAAGCTGTAAAAATGTTCACTCCTAAGTTAGCAAAATTCGCTGTAATGTGGTTATTCTCAGCCGGAATATTTTCCAGCAGCTTCAAGGCGCGGCTCACAAAAAATTGCTGTTGCGTGTATTTGCCGTAAGCAAACAAAAACAAAGCAACTGTATTCAATAGCAAAGTATCAACAGTAGCCTTGCCCAAATGTTTGGTGGCAGTTGGAGAGAGTTTATCAAACCGATAATGATCTGTCCAGTATTGATGAATTTCTAACCCTAAGAACAACTCTCGGAGGTTCTTTACCTCTTTAGTTTCCAGTATCTGCGAAAAGAGATGGGTGCTGCGTACTATCAGCGCGGCAAATTGTGCCAGCCTTATAGTGGGGAAGTTCTGCGGTCGCATTCGCATAAACTTCCATAAATGATTTTCAATTGGTGTGAGATTAAATTTTTTGCGGAGATAGGCGTGTTCCGTTCTAAGCTTTACCGCGTATTCATCGGTAAGACCCTCTGTTAATAATCCCGCTTGGCCAAATATTAGCGCCTCAATTTGCATTGGGTTGTTCTTGTGCTTGGCCAGTATATTTTGAGGGAGAGATTTAGCTAAAAGTTCAAACGGTAAGGCGTTTGTTTTAAAGCCAAAGTTGGCAGCCAGGAACTGGTAAAATGTTTCTTCCCAATCACCCCGGTTTTTTTCTAACGCGGCTGTGACTGCTTCGGCGCGCTTTTCTAACCGTTCAACAAGTATTCTGGTTAGCCAGTTTTGCATTGTAAGCGGGTCAACCCGCTTGATGCTTCCCTCACAAGGTATAACAATGTTTTTGCCAAAAACCAGGTTATGATAACTATGATGAAGCTCACCAGGGATCCTGTCTTTGAGTTCTAAAGTAGGCAGTAACCTCCCATTAGGTAGTATTATGGGCGTGTCGTGATTATATACAACATGTAAAATAACGTTGTCGTAAGCTCCATCCATTGAGTGGCCGTGCTTGTGCCAGTCCGAAGAGTTAATGTGCAATTCAACTGTTCCGGCCCATGTTTCATCTCCTATGCGTATACGCGCGTTCTGAAAATCGGCGCCTGCATGCTTGTTGTGCAATCCGGCAGAGTAAACTTGCAGTTCTTCACCATCAGTTGTATACAGTCCGATCCTGTTAAACAGTCGGAATTTCCAAACGTAATGCAAGAAGTCTTCTGTGAAAAGCATGGGACAATTTAGTAATTGCCCCAATTATTGCACAAATTTTTAGCAAAAATGATGTTTGATAATTATTCGAACTGAAGTTCCCACTTGTCTTCGCCACCGTCCACAATCCTGAAAATGGTTTTTTCTACAGCAGCATGCCCGTCTGATGATTCAACTCTCACCACATCATGATCGTGGAAAATATCAGATTTAGGAACCCATACAGCACAGAGTGATGCAGGGTCACCTGCAATGGTTATTGTTTTCATAGTAGTTGTTTTATTAGATAACAATCAGCAACGGAATTTGATTTTATGGTTTGTTAATGATACTGCTTCATACATAAGTCACAGAAGAAGCTTGTACGATGCGAACGGCCAGTATCTCGCTTTTGCAGCGGAACTTTATCCCGCGGACACTCCTTCTTGTTATAAGCTTGCCAATGCTTTTTTAGCGTCCCCGCCTTTCTTTGCTCAAAGAATTTAAAGCTGTACTTTATAGCTTCGTTAATTATATCATTTAACTTTTTAGCCGGAATAGAACTTACCAAACTTTCTGGGTGTACCTTTACCCTAAACAGCACTTCGTTCTTGATGATATTACCCACACCTGAAAATATCTGCTGGTCCATCAGAGCATCGCAAATTAATAGTTCCGGAAGTGCTTTCATTTTTGTGATGGCTTTTTTGCTGCTCCATTTGGGGCTCATGATGTCGGCATGCCAGTCGTAAATATCATCAAGCGGCTCCTCTATTAACTTAAGCTGACTGGCATAAAAGTTTAATTCTGTGCCGTTCTCAAATTGCAGGTGCAAACGGGCGGGCTTTGCAGTATGGGAATTAATGCGGTAAGAGCCGAACATCATCATGTGTATCCGCATGGTAAAGTTTGGGAAGCAAATCAGAAAATGCTTGCCCCAGCTTTTAAGGTCAGTAATGGTCTGATTTTTTAATAAACCAGCGTCTAGCGTACGGTTGTTGCAACTGGCGTCTACAATCTTCTGGCCTTTAAACTGCTGTACAGCTTCTTTTAATATGAGTATACTCGGTCCTTCCGGCATTTGTCTCCAATAATTATGAATGGAGAACAATCAAGGAAACAAATGTTTTAAGTGATTTGGCTAGTGCTTTTTCTTCTTGAGCAAGCCGCCGGTAGTATCGTCAACGCTTTGCTGTACAATAAACGCAGCCGGATCTATCCGCAGTATTTCTTTTTTAATGAGTGGGATTTCTAATCGGGTAGCTACAGTAAAAATTATTTCCCTCGGTTCGTTAATGTGCCCGTCTTTTCCATACCCACTTCTGCCTTCGTAAACTGTTACGCCGCGACCAAGATTTTGGGTGATCGCTTCGCGAATCTGACTGCCCTTGATTGATACTACGGTAATACCAGTGTACTGTTCTAAGCCGTTCAATATAAAGTCGATCATTTTAGAAGCTGATAAATAAGTAAGTATGGAATATAGCCCTTCCTCAACTCCTAAAATAAAAACAGCGGCAGTAAATATCACCACGTTCAAGATCAGTATGACGTCACTAACACGGACAATCTGAGCTTTCTTACTTACTAATAATGCTGCTATTTCGGTACCATCAAGTACCGCACCACCTCTAATGGCCATACCTATACCCGCGCCAATGAACAGACCACCAAATACTGCAGTAAGGAGCTTGTCTGGTGTTACATCCGGAAACTTCATAAATGCCAAGGCTAATGACAAGCCAGCTATCGCCAACCCGCTCCTGATAGCAAATGCTGCACCCAGCTTACGATAGCCAAGAAAAAGGAAAGGAACGTTTATCACGAATATTAAAATGGAGAGCGGCACATGAGTAGTGTCGGATAATAGGATTGAGATACCGGTAACGCCGCCATCAATAAAATGGCTGGGCAGAAGAAACCCTTTTAACCCCATCCCCGCGGAAAGTATACCCAGTACAACGAGCAACGTATCTATAAGAGCACCCCTGTATTTCATAGTTCAGTAGCATGTATGGGTGTTAAGATAACGAAAACATTTTAAAGCTCAGGGCTAATTATACCGTTCTGTTGCTTTGTAGTTGGTATTTAAAGCGTTGTAATTGCGACAAATCGTTATTACCAGCCGCTCTTCAGCCCTTCTTTCAAGGCTTCTTTGTACTTTTCTAAATCGAAAGAATATAGGTAAGGTGCTTTGTGCGCGCCACCTTTACGGGTTTGCTCCAACTTATTAAGGATGCCAAAGCCAAGCATACGCCGCTGAAAGTTGCGTCTGTCCAGCTTTTGATCAAGGATGGTTTCGTACAATTTCTGCAGCTCGGGCATAGTAAACTCTTTTGGCATCAGGTTGTAGCCGATAGGCTGGTAGCTGAGCTGTAGCCGCAGTGTATCAAGAGCGGTACGAAATATCAGTTCATGATCAAGCAGGAATACGGGTAGGTCGTTAAGGTCGCGCCAGGTGCAAAGGTCAGAGAACTCGTCAGGCGTAGGATTTACGTTCATGAAATCTACCAATGCGTAATAACCAATAGATATAAAACGGTGGGCAAAGAAATTGCTTTCCGTCGGAACAATGTCAGCGTACATTTCATTATGCTGTTTATTACGGTCGTTTGCACCAAATACATGAAACTGTTTTAGGAATATATCTTGCAGGCCGGTACGTGTTTCCAAAATACGCGTAGCAGCAACATCTATATGTTCGTCCAGTTCAACAAAGCCTCCGGGAAGTTGCCAACCCTCTTCGTTTTTGCTTTTTAGCATTAAAACTTTCATTTGTCCCTCATGAAAGCCAAACACTACACAATCAATAGATATGTGGTCTAAATAAATCTCCTTCGCACGTGCCGAAAAATCTTCCAGTTCTTCTTTAGTAAGCATTTACAGTGTTCAAAAAAATCTTTTGATTGTTTGAATTTAATATCTACAATTGTGTACCAATTACACCCTTGTTTACATTGGTTTAATATCCAATTATAGTTAATAAGTTTAACATTAGGCAAGGACGTCAAAAAATTACGCTTTCAATTTCTGTTTAGCAACAGGACAAATTTGTTATCCTCAATGAAGAAAAACTCTATAAAAAGGCTGTCCTTTAAAATTTCGGCGGTAACACTGTTCATGTTACCATTGGCCAAAGCTGATGCGCAGACTGCTGCAAATGACGCTAAAATGAACGCGTTTGTCACTAGCCTGATGAAAAAGATGACCATTGACGAAAAGATAGGTCAGCTTAACCTGGTTACAGGCGGTATGGCTATCACGGGTTCCGTAACAAACAATGGTATAGATAAAGGTATTGTGAGTGGATCCATAGGTGGTATATTTGGTTTGTACGGTGCCGACAACGTGCGCAAGGCACAAGACGAAGCTGTTAAGAAAACACGGTTGCATATACCATTGATATTCGGCTTGGACGTGATACATGGGCATCGTACCATATTCCCTATACCCTTGGGTATGTCGGCCACGTGGGATATGGACCTTATAC
Organism: Mucilaginibacter terrenus; assembly: GCF_003432065.1. NCBI lineage: Bacteria > Pseudomonadati > Bacteroidota > Sphingobacteriia > Sphingobacteriales > Sphingobacteriaceae > Mucilaginibacter > Mucilaginibacter terrenus. Next base: position 21,760 of record NZ_QWDE01000007.1, read on the forward strand.
AGAATTCTGCAAAAATCGCAGCGAAAGAAGCCACTGCCGAAGGTTTAAACTGGGTTTTTTCGCCTATGGTTGATATTGCACGCGATGCAAGGTGGGGACGCATATCTGAAGGTAGTGGCGAAGACCCTTACCTGGGAGGGAAAATTGCGGCTGCTATGGTGAAAGGCTACCAGGGTACAAGCATGAAAAATGCAGATGCTGTAATGGCCTGCGTAAAACACTTTGCACTTTACGGCGGTGCTGAGGCTGGTCGCGAATACAATACGGTTGACATGAGCCGCATTCGTATGTACCAGGATTATTTGCCTCCTTATAAAGCAGCGCTTGATGCGGGCGCAGGTAGTTTCATGAGCTCATTCAATACAGTAGATGGAGTACCCGCCACAGCAAATAAGTGGCTTCTTACCGATTTGCTGCGTAAGGAGTGGGGTTTCAAAGGCTTTGTTGTAAGTGACTATACTGCAGTGAATGAAGTAAGTAACCACGGTTTAGGCGATTTGCAAACAGTGTCGGCATTATCTCTCAAAGCCGGGTTGGATATGGATATGGTAGGAGAGGGGTTTCTTACTACGCTTAAGAAATCGCTTCAACAGGGTAAAGTTACACAGGCGAAGATAGACCTTGCCTGCCGCCGGGTATTAGAGGCAAAGTACAAGTTGGGATTGTTTGATAATCCGTATAAATCAATAGATGCCGAACGTGAGAAACGTGATGTATTTACCGAAGAGAACCGCAAAGCCGCCCGCATCGCTGCAGAGCATTCCTTTGTGCTGCTTAAGAACACTAATCAGGTATTACCGCTAAAAAAATCTGGCGGTAGCATAGCGCTGGTTGGGCCGCTGGCAGATAACAAACGGGATATGCTTGGAACGTGGGTGATTGCAGGTGAGTGGGAAAAATCTATAAGTGTAATGGAAGGAATCAAGCACATCGTTGGCGATAACGTAAAGATTAACTACGCAAAAGGTTCGAATATTACGGATGATACAACATTTATGAAACGCCTTAACTTTGGCCCGGACATGGTAAGCCTTGATAGCCGGTCGCCGGAGGATATGATGGACGAAGCTGTAAAGGCCGCAAAAAAATCAGATATCATAGTTGCTGTAGTTGGCGAATCGCAAAGCATGAGCGGCGAATCATCAAGCCGCTCTGATATCGACATTCCTGAGAGCCAGAAAAATATGCTGAAAGCCTTGGCCAAAACAGGCAAGCCGATGGTTATTGTTCTTTTTAACGGCCGGCCGTTATCACTTACCTGGGAAAATGAGAATGCCGCCGCGATACTGGATGTTTGGGCACCAGGTACTGAAGCTGGTAACGCCATTGGTGAAGTATTATTTGGCAACTACAATCCTTCCGGTAAAATCACTGCAACGTTCCCTCGCAGCGTAGGACAGATACCTATATATTATAACCATAAAAATACCGGTCGTCCGTATACTGATGGTCCTACTAAATTCAAGTCTAACTACCTTGATATTTCTAATGATCCACTATACCCATTCGGCTATGGATTAAGTTATACCACTTTTAATTATAGTAGTATTAAGCTTTCTAAAACCAAGTTGAAAGGCAACGAGACTTTGAAAGCAACAGTGACAGTGACTAATACGGGTAAATATGCGGGTGAAGAAACCGTACAACTATACATTGGTGATCCTGTGGCAAGTATTTCAAGATCAGTGAAGGAACTTAAAGGCTTTTCGAAAGTTATATTACAACCTGGTCAGCAAAAAGAGGTTAGCTTTAATATTACCCCTGAACTACTTAAATTTTATAATACACAATTGAAATATGATTGGGAGCCTGGCGAGTTTACCATTGAGGTGGGTACAAATTCTTACGATACACAATCTGTAAAAATTCAGTGGATGAAATAGCTACTTATTAGCTAAATATTTGTTATACAAAATCATTAATTATGTGCCGCTGAGCCAATCTGTGGCACATTTTATTTATATAAGTGTTAGATTGGTTCTCTTAATGATCCAATTATATACTCCAAACATGGGAGACTGGAGGTAATAAAAATGTTAACAAAAACTTATCAAAATGATAATCTTGTGTACATAGTTGTTGCTTCTAAAAAGTGCTTGTAGTAAAAAAATCGAGTCGATACAGCAATTATCTGATGAGTGTTTTCTAAAAACCTAATTAGGCGAGTTAAAAAGTGCTATATAACAACATTTTTACATTGTGAATTTTTCACAAAAACTGACCATTGATTACCATAGGTTTAACAAACTTTTTAAAAATTATTAAATTGTTTTGGAACGTTGAAAAAAAATAAATAATTCATAATTCTATAAATCATTCTTGTGTAACCTGTACACTCTCTTTATATTAGAGCATTACCAATTATAAACTTTTCCAGATACAGAAAAGTATTAGATTTTTTATAAACAATAGATGATCCTGACCGGATTATCAAGAAACGTACAGAACAAAAGGCTTAGAACAGTTTTACGATATATGATAAAACTTTTACGATTTTCTTTTCTCGATTACATTTCAATCAAAGGGCATCTCACCCCTTTTTCGAAGGAAAATTCTGCAAAGTTTTCATGCCTTGCTGTGCCTTGCTGCCGAAATCAGCTCCTGGAGTGACCACACGATCTTAAATCAAATATATTAATCAACTAAATCTCAATCTCATGTTTAAAAGTTTACTCCTAAAGGGAAGAGCACTGTGTCTGCTACTATGCTGCATGGTTTCTTCATTGGTAGTTACAGCTCAAACAAAGCACACTGGCCGTGTTATAGGCAGCGATGACAAGCTGCCCGTAGTTGGCGCCACCGTGCGTGTAAAGGGCACAACTACCGGAACGCAAACCGACGTTAATGGACAATTCACATTAAGCGTAAAGTCGGGCGACGTGCTTGTTATCTCTTATCTGGGATATCAAACGCAAGAAGTTGCCGTTGGTGCCAGCGACAACATTAACGTTACGCTCGTGGCAGGTAACAACACGCTGAACGAAGTTGTTGTAACGGGCTACACCTCTCAGCGTAAAAAGGACATCTCGGGCTCGGTAGCTACAGTAGATGTTTCCAGCGCTATTAAAGTACCCGCTTCCAGTTCTGACCAGTTATTACAGGGCCAGGCTTCTGGTGTTACTGTATTAACTCAGGGTTCTCCGGGCGCAGGCGCGCAAATCACCGTGCGTGGTACATCAAACTTCGGCAATTCTTCCCCTCTCATCGTTATTGATGGTGTGCAAGGCGGTAACTTGTCTAACGTAAACCCAAATGATATCGAGTCTATCAGCGTACTAAAAGATGCCGGCGCGGCAGCTATCTACGGTGTAAGCGGTGGTAACGGTGTTGTTGTGGTTACTACTAAGAAAGGTAAAGCTGGCAAGTCAACCTTTTCTTACGATGGCTATTATGGTACTCAAAGGCCACTAGGCGGTAATCCTTTTAACGTATTAAACGGTAGAGATTACCTTGCTTTAGTTAAACAAGTTGAGCCAAACAGTCCGCTATTCCTTGCAAACGGCGCAATAGCAGACTTTGGTGTGCAAGGCCCCGGCGTTACAAAAGGCAACTATGCGGCAGGTAATCCGGCAGTTGACCCTTCTCGTTATAAATACGATGAGTTTAACCCTGGTAACGACTACTTAATACAACAATACAACAATAACGAAGGTACCGATTGGTTCCACGCTATTTTCAAGAACGCTCCTATTCAATCGCACACCATTTCTGCAAGTGGTGCAAACGACAAGAACTCTTATTATGCATCTTTTGGCTATCTTAACCAACAGGGTACATTAATTTACACTTATTTTAAACGCGCTCAGGCACGTATCAACACTACCTTCAATATCAAGGATCATATCCGGGTAGGAGAAAATGCTACTTTATTCTACACACTTAGCCCTAATGGTCAGGGTGGTATTCCGGGTGGCAACCAAAACGAAGGCAACGCTATCTCTATGAGCTATCGTCTGCAACCGCAAATTCCTATTTACGATATTTCAGGGGTACAATATGCCGGTACCTGGGCAGGTCCAACTGCTTTGGGTAATGCAACTAACCCTGTTGCAACTCAGTACCGCCAGCGTAACAATGAAAACCGTACCTGGAACATTGAAGGTACAGTGTTTGCCGAGGCTGATTTCCTTAAACACTTTACTGCACGTACTGCATTTAGCGGACACATTGACAACTTCTACAATTTCGCTATCACCTACACGCCTTATGATAGTGGCGAAGGTCATGCAAATAAGAACGGCTATTCTGAAAATGCGGGTTATAACAACTATTACAATTGGACAAATACTATCCAGTATGGCCAGATTTTCGGCAAGCACGATGTGAAATTGTTTGTAGGTTACGAGCAGAAACAATATTCAGGACGTGGCATTGGTACATCTGTATCAACACTGCCTTCACTTGACCCTAACTTCGTAAATATTGGTGCAGGTAGCGATGTTAATAACCGTTACAGCTACTTTGCGCAGCCAACATCAGGTCAATCATTCTTCGGTCGTTTAGACTATATTTATAACTCTAAATACATCTTAGGTGCTACTCTTCGTCGTGATGCTTCTTCTGTATTTGCGCCAGGAAGAAGAGTTGGTTACTTCCCTTCAGTGTCATTAGGCTGGAGAATCAGCCAGGAAGATTTCATGAAAGGTATCAACTGGCTTAATGATCTGAAACTGCGTGGTAGCTATGGCGAAGCTGGTTTTCAGGCAAACGTACCTGGATCTAACGCCGCTACATTATTCGGTTTAGACAGGGCATCTTCATTTTACGCAATCGACGGTTCAAACAGTAATATTACTCAAGGTTTCTTCAACAGCCAATTGGGTAACACTGCAACAACATGGGAAACCGACAAAATCATGAACTTTGGTTTTGATGCAACTTTCTTTAATAAATTAGATGTTACAGCAGAGTATTACAAAAAAACATCTTCTGACTTGTTATTTGCTGTTACCTTACCTGCAACTGTAGGTGGTGGTTCTGCTCCGTTCGTTAACATAGGCGAAGTTCAAAACAAAGGTTTAGACATATCGGTAAACTATCGCGATAAAATCACCAGCGATCTTTCTTTCAACGTTGGCCTTAACTTCACTTCTGTTAAGAACAAGATTACTTCTCTGAAGAACAACTATACAGACGTATTCCTACGTTTTGGTGCAGTAGTTAAACAACAGGTTGGCATGCCAATTGGTTCGTTCTACGGCTATAAAGTTGTGGGTTACTTTAAAGATGCAGCCGACGTAACTTCATCTCCAACTCAGGACGGTGCAGGCCCAGGCCGCTTCAAGTACCAGGATGTTGACGGCGATGGAAAAATCACTGATAACGATCGTACTTTCTACGGTAGCGGTAACCCCGATTTCATATACGGTTTGAACTTGGGCCTTAACTATAAAGGGTTCGATTTCAGCACTGTATTCTACGGTTCACAAGGTAACGAAGCGTTCAACTATGTTAAATACTGGACTAACTTCTACTCTTCACTTACAGGTAACAAAAGCAACGATCTGTTGTACAACGCCTGGACGCCAACTAACCTTAACCCTGCAGCTCCAAAAGCTGAGGCTGTTAACAACTTTAGCACCAGCGGTGTAGCTAACTCTTACTACGTAGAGAATGCTTCATTCCTGAAATGCCGCGTTATGCAGTTAGGTTATACTTTCGGTGCTGCTAAATTAAAAGCAATCGGTGTTGACAAACTAAATGTTTACGTACAGGGTACCAACTTGTTCACTGTAACTAAATACAGTGGCATGGATCCTGAATTACAGGCTAATGGTGGCAGTGCACCTGGTATTGACCAGGGTAACTACCCTAACAACGAGCGTAAATTTATTTTGGGTGCTCGTTTAACATTTTAATTATCGGAAAGTAAAAACATTATAAGATGAAAAGATTTAATCACAAACTGATCATTATAGGGTCTGTTGCAACCCTTGCCTTCTCTATGTCGTGCAAGAAGTTTCTCGATAAGACGCCTACTAACACGCTTAACAGCACGGTGTTAGCAAATAAGGCCGGTGTTGATGGATTGTTAATTGGTGCTTACGCGCTTGTTGATGGTAGCTACAACGGTCAGCCAGGGGCAACCTGGAGCACAGGTACTGATAACTGGATATATGGTAGTGTTGCTGCTGACGACGCTCACAAAGGCTCAACTCCGGGTGACCAGCCCGATGCTGCTGCTATTGAAAGCCGTACACCTACTGCCACAAATGGTTACCTTGATCCAAAGTGGCGTGTAATGTTCAACGGAGTACAGCGTGCGAATGACGTTTTGCGCGAAATACCATTAGTAAAAGACGGCTCATTATCTGCAGATAATATTGCACAAGTTACTGCTGAAGCAAAGTTCTTACGTGCCATGTTTCACTTTGAAATGGCTAAAATTTGGCGCAACGTGCCTTATGCTGATGAAACCGTTACTTATGATAATGGTAATTACAACATTGGCAACCCGGGCCCGATATGGGACAAAATAGCTGCAGATTTTGCAGCAGCGGCGGCAGTATTGCCAGAAACACAGCCACAGGTTGGCCGTGCTAACAAATGGGCTGCGAAAGCTTTCCAGGCAAAAGCGCTGATGTATGATCATAAATATACTGAGGCTCTCGCTATCTTGAAAGATGTTATAGCAAACGGTAAAACTGCCGGTGGCGCCAAATACGCTTTAGGTAAATATGCAAACAACTTTAACCCATCTACAAAAAATGGTCCTGAAGGTGTGTTTGTTGCACAAACTTCTGTAAAGGACGGTGCTAACGGCTTAAATGGTAATGCTGGTTCTACGCTGAATTTCCCTTCAGGTGGCCCTGCTACTTGCTGCGGTTTCTTCCAGCCGTCGTTCAGCCTTGCAAACGCCTTTAAAACTGATCCGGTAACTGGTTTACCGTTAGTAGATACTTACAATAATACTGATCTTAAAAACGATCAGGGTATAGATGCATCAGCTGCATTTACACCATCTACTGAAACGCTTGACTCTCGTATAGACTGGACTATCGGTCGTCGTGGTATCCCTTACCTTGACTGGGGTCTTCACCCAGGAAAGGCCTGGGCTCGTGACCAGGAAGACGGTGGCCCTTACAGCCCTATCAAAAACGTGTACTATCAGGCAGCACAAGCATCAACTTCTGACACTTACGGCGGTTGGGCTGCAAACCAGTCTACTGCTAACAGCTACAACATCATTCGTTTTGCTGATGTTATCCTGTGGGCTGCAGAGTGCGAAGTGGAAGTGGGATCATTAGAAAACGCCCGTGCTTACGTAAACCAAATACGCACCCGTGCAGCTGATGCTACCGGATGGGTACATACTTATGTAGATGATACAAAGCCAACAGGCGGTTACACCAGCACTCCTGCTGCTAACTATAAGGTAGGTTTGTATCCTGCAGGTTCTTTCACTGACAAAGCTACTGCACGCAAATATGTTCAGTTCGAGCGCAGGTTAGAATTTGGTATGGAAGGTCACCGTTTCTTCGATTTACAGCGTTGGGATGGTATAACTGGTGGACAAATGGGCAACGGTTTCATGGCAGCTCAGATCAATGCTTATCTTGATCATGAAAACCATGTACCAAATTTCCCTATCGAACTTATCAAACAAGCTAAATTCACCGCAGGTAAAAATGAGTTGTTCCCTATACCACAGGGTCAAATCGACGTTACCCAGGGTGCTATCAAGCAAAATCCTGGTTATTAATAGCTAATACGCTACTTTGAAGAGGAGGGGGTTTTTACCTCCTCCTCTTTTTATTTATTCAACATTTGTGTAGTATTGATCTGATGAAAACGTGCAGGCTGCTGTTGCTATTTGTATTACCACTCGCTTTTATTTCCTGTAAAAAAAATACCCTCTTCCAACGGGTAGACTCTTCCCATTCAGGGATAAAATTTAATAACCTCATCGTAGAAAACGATTCGATAAATCCGCTTGATATGTTAAATATCTACAACGGTGGCGGTGTAGGTATCGGCGACTTCAATAACGACGGTAAACAGGATATTTACTTTATTGGCAATGCAGTATCAAACAAGCTTTACCTTAATAAAGGCGATATGAAGTTTGATGATGTTACAGCTGAAGCCGGTGTAGGTGGCAAAGGCGGATGGGGTCGCGGAGTTGCAATAGTGGACATTAACAACGATGGACTAGCCGATATTTACGTCTGCAATACGCTACTTAATAGTCCCTTAAAGCGAATGAACCTGCTTTACATTAACCAGGGGCCAGACAAACAAGGTGTTCCTCACTTCAAAGAGGACGCCAAAGGTTATGGTTTGAATATAAATGTTCATTCTACCATGGCATCGTTTTTTGATTATGATAACGATGGCGATTTAGATATGTACCTTACTGTTAACGAGGCGCAATCAACTGATAACACAAGTGCGTTTCGTGCCCTTGCTAAAGATGGCTCTGCGCGCAGCACCGGTAGGCTTTATCGAAATGAGTACAATCGGGCATTGAAACACCCGGTTTACAAAGACGTTTCACAACAGGCAGGTATCCTGATAGAAGGATACGGCCACGCAGCCAGTACGGTAGATATAAACCGCGACGGCTATAAAGACATTTACGTTACGAACGATTTTCTGCCTAACAACATCCTCTACATAAACAACCACGACGGCACATTTACTGATCGTTCTAAAGAATATTTTAAGCACACTGCAACGAGTGCAATGGGTCAAGACATACAGGACATCAATAATGATGGCCTTGCAGATGTATTTGAACTGGACATGGATCCCGAGGATAATTACCGCAAAAAGATGTTCTCGCCGCCTTTACAGTATCAACTTTATCAAAACTTTGATCGCTACGACTACCAGTATCAATATAATCATAACACCTTGCAGCTAAATCAGGGTCCGCGTTTGGGTCAAAACGACAGTATAGGCGCGCCGATCTTCAGTGAGGTGTCTTTTTTTAGCGGGGTGGCACAAACCGATTGGAGTTGGGGACCAATGATTACCGATTTTGATAATGACGGTTTTAGAGACATTGTAGTAACTAATGGCTACCCACGTGACGTTACTGATCATGACTTTATTGCATTTCGAGAAGAATCGTATGCAGTAGCCAGCAAAAAACAAGTTTTGGATCAAATACCAGTGGTAAAAATTGCAAACTACGCGTTCCACAATACCGGTAAGCTTGGGTTTGAAGATGTAACTAAAAACTGGGGATTAGATGTCCCATCGTTTTCAAATGGCGCTGCTTACGCAGATTTAGATAATGATGGTGCAATGGACATGGTCATAAATAATATTGATGATGAGGCGTTTGTTTATCGTAACACTTCACGCGATAGCGACAAACCCAACAACAATTATCTGCAAATAAAATTTACTGGTGGTGCCCAAAATCGTGACGGTATAGGTGCATGGGCAGATATTTACTATGACCATGGCAAGCACCAGGTATATGAAAATACACCATACAGGGGCTATCTTTCCACTATCCAAAATGTTGCTCATTTTGGACTGGGTAATGTTACTACTCTTGATTCTGTGGTTATCAGGTGGCAGAACGGAAGAAAGCAAACTCTTAAAGAAGTTAAAGCAAATAGCTTGCTTAAGGTGAATATTAGCGATGCGAAGGATAGCTATGTTTTGGAGGGCCAAAGCTTTAATAAGACGTCTTTGTTTGAAGAAGTAACTAAATCCCTCGGGGTTAACTATGTTCATCAGTCAGAAGATTTTATTGACTTTAACATACAGAAACTTATTCCTCATAAATTGTCCGAGTATGCACCTGCTGCGGCGGTAGGTGATGTGGATGGCAATGGGTTAGACGATATGGTAGTAGGTGGTACATCAAAGTATCCTGCTCAGCTGTTTTTACAGCAAGCTACCGGCAAATTTCTACAACGTAATTTAACGTCAACAGCGGCATCAACCATAAAATATAAGGACGAGGGACTGCTGCTATTTGATGCCGACGGCGACGGCGATCTTGATCTTTATGCGGCGAGCGGAGGGTACGAGTATGAGCCTAACTCTTCTGCCTATCAGGACAGAATTTATGCTAATGACGGAAAGGGCAACTTTATACTACAGCCAAATGCATTACCAGCCAATTTCACCAGCAAACTTTGCGTAAAATCAGTCGACTATAACAAAGATGGTTCACCAGACGTGTTCGTGTCGGGCAGGGTGGATCCCTGGAACTATCCTAAACCGGTATCCAGCTTTGTGCTACGGAATGATAGTAAGAACGGTAAGATTAAATTTACAGACGTTACACGAACCGCGGCGAAAGACCTAAACAATATTGGGCTTGTTTGCGATGCTACATTTACAGATTACGACAATGATGGTTGGCCAGACCTAATACTTACCGGAGAATGGATGCCTGTTACTTTCCTGAAGAACAATCGTGGCGTTTTTAAAAGTGAAACTCAGGCAACCGGTGTAGCTGGTAAGCTGGGATGGTGGAACACTATTGCCGGTGGTGATTTCGACCATGACGGAGACATTGACTACATTGTAGGTAATACAGGTACGAATACTTTCTACAAGGCTACAGACCAATATCCTGTGTATATCACGGCTAAAGATTTTGACAATAACAATAGCTATGACGCTTTCCCATCATTGTTCCTGAAAGATAAAGAAGGAAAAATGCAGGAGTATCCGGCACTTACCCGGGACGATATTGTTAAGCAAATGATAAGCATGCGCGTGAGATACCAAAACTATAAATCCTTTGCAGTTTCTACTATGGATTCTGTGCTTACACCGGAGATGCGGAAAGGCGCCTTGAGGTTAAAAGCCAATGAGCTGAGATCTGTCTACATGCGTAATGATGGTAAAGGTAAGTTTACAATGATGCCTTTGCCCTCCCAAGCACAATTATCGCAGTTAAGCGGTATTGTGATAGATGATTTTGATGGGGATGGTAATTTGGATGCGGCCCTTAGCGGTAACGACTATGGTACCGAAGTAGCCACTGGCAGGTACGACGCGTTTAACGGTTTGATATTAAAAGGCGATGGCAAGGGTGGTTTTAACCCCTTAACCATACAGCAAAGTGGCTTGTTCATTCCCGGTAACGGTAAGAGTCTCGTAAAACTTCGCGGCGCTAATGGGCGGTATTTACTTGCAGCCACACAATATAAAGATGCTATGAAGTTGTTCCAGCTAAAGAGAGCGGTACGAACGGTTGCCTTGCAGCCGAATGATCTGTTTGCCACAATAAAGTATAATGACGGAAAAACATTTAAACAAGAGTTTTATAACGGACAATCTTTCTTGTCACAGTCGGGCAGATTTTTTAATATTGACAGTTCTATGGCTCAGGTGATTATTACAGACATTGCCGGTCATAAAAGAAATATACCTACCAATTAATTGTAACTGTTGAGATGATGAAGTACTATAAAGTATTACTTGCCGCTGCCCTTTGTTTGTTTTCTTTTAGTTGTGTTAAAAAGGACAAAATAAAATTAAAGAAAGATGCTGATGTATTGCACGAGAATGTAGATCAGCTTACGCAAGTAATCATTTACGACGTTTTTACTCCGCCTGTGGCGGCCCGTATATACGGCTATACCTCTTTAGCGGCTTATGAGGCAATGCGTTTTGCTGATCCTAAATACAATTCGATAACTGCCCAACTACACGATTTCAAAAAAATGCCTCAGCCCCAAAAAGGGAAAAAGTACAACTATACGTTAGCTGCTACCAAGGCCTTTTTTACAGTGGCCCGTAAGGTTACATTTTCTGTTGATACGCTAAAAAAGTACGAGGATAAAGTATATGCCATGTACCAGGATAATTTGGATGACTCTACTTACGCCCGTTCTGCAGAGTTTGGTGAAAAGATAGGAAAAGCAATACTAACACGCGCGGCAGTAGATAATTATCCGCAAACGCGCGGTAAGCCCCGTTTTTTGGGTACAAGCGACAATGGCAAATGGCGCCCAACAGCGCCTGACTATTTGGACGGTGTAGAATATTGCTGGGGCACAATGCACACATTTGTTGTAAAATCATCATCTGACTTCGCTTTACCTCCACCTCCTGCATACAGCGAAGATCGGAACAGCGCTTACTTTAAACAAAATGTAGAAGTTTACGAACAAAGCAAGAACCTTACCGCCGATCAGTTACAAATAGCCAAGTTTTGGGATGATAATCCGTTTGTTATACAGCATAACGGGCATATGATGTTTGTAAACAAAAAGATAACTCCAGGTGGACACTGGATAGGAATTACCGCTATTGCCTGCAAAAAAACCAAGGCTGACGCGGTAAAGACTGCACAGGCATATGCTCTAACTTCTATAGCTTTGTTTGACGCATTTATTTGCGGATGGCAGGTGAAGTATACCACGCAATACATTAGGCCTGTAACGGTAATCAATGACAAGATAGACCAAAAATGGCTGCCACTGTTACAAACACCGCCATTCCCGGAATATCCTAGCGGACACAGCGACATCAGCGCTGCTTCAGCAGTTATACTTACACATCTATTTGGCGACAACTTTGAGTATGATGACACCAGTGACTTGCGTTACATTGGCCTTCAGCGGCATTTTAAATCATTTTTAAAAGCATCTGATGAAACGTCTATTAGTAGGTTTTACGGCGGTATACATTATAAAGTTAGTGTAGATGCCGGTGCCACCCAAGGCAGGCAGATAGGCGAATACATCTGGAATACTCTGAAACTGCAAAACTAATCAGTTATATTTTTATCAAAAATGAGAAAAGCGTTCTTATACTCTTCTTTTATACTATTAGGCGGAGCGGCGCTTGCTGCAAGTACATTAATTTATGGTTGCGGGGGTAAAACAAGCAATACCACTCAACTTACCGGTGATACGATAGCTGATGGCAAACATTTAGTTCAGCGACATTGCACCCGCTGCCACTCTTTAGTGCCGGTAAATGCGCTAACTAAAGACGTTTGGACCGTGCACACCCTTCCAGCTATGGCAGGTTACTTTTCAATTAAAACTTACAGCGCGGAATATTATAAGGAAGAAGGAGACACCACCGGCCTTTCCTTATTGGAGTGGCAGGCTATAGCAAGTTATTACAAAAAATTAGCGCCAGATACATTGCTGCCGGCAAAAGCACCTGCAGTCCTTTCTAAAGATTGGGCAGGTTTTACGCTTAGGAAAGCCGCACGTAGCAACGATATCAGCTTTACAACCATGATCACCGCTAATCCTGCAACTGGCAAAATTTACAGTGGGGATGTGGTATCTGGCATGTTAACTGAGTGGGACAATAAGCTTAAAATTTCAAAAAGCATTAACCTACCCTCCGCGGCAGTTAACCTCAACTTTCTTCCAGACTCTGCAGGCATAAAGCAAGCTATTGCTACCTGTATTGGTAGGCTAGACCCTATAGATTTTCCTAACGGCCGGGTTTTCAAGGTTAACCTAGGCCCTAAACTTACAACATCACAAATGCAATCGGAGTTGCCCAGGCCAGTTCAAACTCTGTCAGCAGATCTGGACAAGGATGGCAATGCAGAAACCATCATATGCTCGCCGGGTAATCTCAAAGGCGGCGTATATGTGTTAAAGCAGGATCCTAAAACCAAAAGCTATAAGCAAACAGCAATAACAGAAAGGCCGGGAGCGGTGCAGGCAGTTACTGGTGACTTTAACAACGACGGTTTTACAGATGTAATGGTGCTTTATAGTGTAAACGATGAAGGTTTAGCCATGTACCTAAACAACAAAAAAGGTGGGTTTGATACTCACGAGTTGCTTAAATTTCCGCCAGTGAATGGTTCGACAAGTTTCCAATTGGCGGATTTGGACCACGATGGTGATCTTGATCTGGTTTACACCTGTGGTTATAACTTTAGAGATTCTCGCATTTTGAAGCCTTATCACGGAGTTTATATCTTTAAAAATACGGGCAACTTCAACCTAAAGCAAGAATGGTTCTATCCTGTAAACGGCTGCAGCAAGGCAATAGCAGCAGACTTTGACGGCGACGGAGATTTGGACATTGCTACTATAGCGTTTTTTGCAGATATGAAAAATAATCCAGCCGAAGAGTTTATTTATTTTGAGCAGGATAAAGATTTACATTTTAAACCGCATGCTATACCGGTAAGTAAGAACGGGCGTTGGATGACCATGGACGTTAATGACGTGAATGGTGATGGTAAGCCGGACATTTTACTCGGGAATTATGCAAGTGGTTTTTTATTTCAGCCAAACTTCTCACCCAATTGGGATGAGAATACGCCGTTTATTGTACTTGAGAATCACATAAAAAAATAATCCTGTATAAATAACAGGGCGGGGCTGAAGGATGGGGCACATAAAGTTAACTTCAAATAAACTAGCTATGGGTATAGTCGCTGTTGTAACGGCGGCTATATTTGTTTTAAATGGCTGTGATAACCAGCCACATGTTAATACACCTGCGGAAGATATTACCGCTGGCAAGCAGCTTTCGCAAAAGTACTGCGGCAACTGCCACCGCTATCCTGACCCACAACTACTTGACAAATCTACCTGGGAAAGGGGTATAATGCCGCAAATGGCTAAACAACTAGGCATACAAAGCGAAATGGGCGGCTATTATGCTGACGAGCACTCGGCATTAAGCATGGCCGATTGGCAGCGGATAATGGCTTATTACCAGAAAGCAGCGCCTGCCAAACTCATAATGCCCGCACGTGACGCGGTTACGGATTGGGCGAATTTTAAGCTTAAACTATCCCCTGTGATAAATCGGAAAGGCGCTACTGCGATGACTACGATGGTAAAGCTGAACCCTTATGATGGTTTTATCTACACAGGCGATGCGGGTAATAACCTGCTGAAGTGGGATGCGGGGCTAAATGCTAAATTGGTTAAAAAGATGCCATCTCCAGTTTCTGATGTGATCTTTAATCGATTACCGAACGGTGGGAATACAGGAGTTTTTAGCTGCTTGGGGGTGTTGCCGCCTAATGATTATTTAAAAGGCAGCTTGGAAAGCATCGATCTGAGAACCAGCAAACCTGTAATGAAAACATTTATGGATAGCTTGCCCAGACCGGTATTTACAGCATCAGCAGACTTTAACAAAGATGGACTTCAGGATTACATTGTTTGCGGATACGGTAATACAAGGGGTGCTTTATTTTTGCTACAACAAAAGGGAAATAACACCTATGAAAAAAAAGTAATAAGAGCCGTACCCGGCGCAATACAAGCTGAAATAGGGGACTATAATAATGACGGTTGGCCGGATGTAATGTGTTTATTCGCTCAGGCAGACGAAGGTGTTTGGATGTTCCTGAATAACAAAAAAGGGGGATTTGTCACCCAAAATTTGCTTCGCTTTCCGCCGGTGTACGGTACTAATAGCTTTCAGTTAGTTGATATGAATAAAGATGGATTGAAGGATATTGTTTATACCTGCGGCGATAACAATGACTACTCCAGCATATTAAAACCGTATCATGGAGTTTACGTCTTCAGTAACCTGGGCAACTGGAAGTTTAAACAAAGCTACTTTCACCATATTAATGGTGCATCTAAGGTGATGTCGGCCGACTTTGATGGTGATTGCGATCGCGATATGGCGGTAATTGCATTTTTCCCTGATTTTGTAAACCATCCTCAGGAGGGGTTTACTTATCTTGAACAAACAGCGACGTGGAAGTTTAAAGCACATGAAATACCTATAAACAGATACGGGCGGTGGATTGCAATGGAAGTGGCAGACATAGATCACGACGGCGACCAGGATATTGTACTTGGTAATTTCTCTATTTATGCGGACAGGCTTATCAACCAAAAAAACTTTAAGCCCAACTGGGACATATACCGACCGTTAGTGGTTTTGGAGAATAAAGGTAAAAAGGTTAATTAATGTTTACAGCTGCATAATTAAGGACTTTTGCGGAATATTAAACAAAAAATGGTACTATGTATTGCATAATACCATGTAATGTTTATTTTTGTCTCAATATAAATTTTATCAGAGATGAAAACTGTAGTAAAAAACCTTAAAATGATAGCGGTCAGCATGATGCTGATCGCAGTAGCTGCTTGTAAAAACGGGCACACTACCACCATTGTTGAACATGATGACAACCACCGTCAAAAAATCAAATACAGCGGCACAATTGTATTTAATCCCACAAACGATGGTATAGAGCACATTTCGCCAGGCGGGTACCTTGAATTTGAAGATGACGACAGAAAGTTTGAAGCGAAGCAGCACACCGTAGGCGGAATCTATTATCGCTTTAATGGAGATAGCGAAATTAACGTGCTTGACGCCGATCAGAAAAGGCTTGTTGCAAAGGCTGTGAAGGCTATAGAAAAAGCAAACAGAAAACACTAGAAAACCAACTTGGATATAAATGTGAGCAGTTAAGTGCCCTACATTTATATCCAAGTTTACAATTAATCATCAAGTTGTTTCAAAGTCTTTTTGATGTTTAAATGTTAAGAATGGTACAGCCGTAATACATTTTTAATATTACAGGTTATTAAGCATTTCGAGCGAAAACTTATCCAATCCGCTTACTACAAGGTCGGCTTTGCTCAAAGTCTCTTTTGAGCCGATACCCACAGCTTTCATTCCCCCATTCTTTGCAGCCTCCACTCCGGCCACAGCGTCTTCAAACACCACACAATCTTCAGGCGTAACTCCAAGCGCTATTGCACCCTTTAGAAACACCTCAGGGTCTGGTTTAGGATTGGTAACACTGTTCCCGTCAACCACTGCATCAAATAATCGCGCTAACTGTAGTTTGTTCAATATGGTTGGGGTATTTTTACTTGCCGAGCCTATGGCTGTTTTAATTCCGGCATCACGGCAGCTTTGTACAAATTCCCGTGCGCCTGGTAATATTTCAGCAGGCGTCATTTGGTTTATCATTTCGTTGTACCACTTGTTTTTACGAGTCGCCATTTCTGCCTTTTCAGCATCGGTCTTACCAACAATTTTGCCCCAGCTTAAAATGTATTCAAGAGAAGCCATCCTGCTTACACCTTTTAAATGTTCATTTTGTTCTTCAGTAAAGTCAAACCCCATTTCGTTTGCAAGACGTTTCCAGGCTTGGTAATGGTATATGGCGGTGTCTACTATCACGCCGTCCAGGTCAAATATGCAGGCTTTCATCTGTTTATAAAGTTTACGGCAACAAAGGTATTGGTTCACTTGTTAATAATTATTCTAAATAGTTTCGCATTTCTATTTGGATTAATTATAAATAGTAGCATATTTGTATTGTTAATGGTTACAACGACACAAACTTCTGCTACCCCTACATGGGCCAATGTGTTCAGCACAGCCAAAGGGGCAATATATCAGTGCGACGAAGAACGCTGCTGGTATGTAGATTTTGCAGGGAAGGTTGCCAAGTTTGATTATCGCTGCTTGCTTAAACTTAAAAAAGCAGTTTATCACGTAGATATAGAGGACCGTTTGCTCAACAGCGGTAAAGACCCTGATGTGGAGATCATTTTTATTTGCGCTTGCGATCACTGCTATGTGCTTTCGCTATTGCAGATCATTGCTCTGAAGGAAATACTTGAGGGGACCTTTGTAATGTTGCAGCTCAACAATATCATTCATGACGTGCTTTATCGCATTGCCCAATATTTAGACTGAATTCATATTGTCTTTATTTAATCTTTCCCGGCACTTATAACGTTATACTTGTGTAGATAACAAATCGGCATGCTTGTTGCCGTAGTATCAACATATAATTGCAACAGTAATGAGAGATCTTATCCGCATAAAAAGCCTTATTTCTACTGAAGTTGAGGCTTTACTAAACCAGCAAGTTAAAAAAGAGGCCTATTCATCATCAGCTTACCTGGCTATGGCTTCATGGTGCAACCGTAATGGTTTCGATTATTCAGCCGAATACTTTTTTAAGCAATCTGAAGAAGAGCGTGAGCATCAGCTTAAATTTTATAAATACATCCTGGATATGGGTGGCAACGCTATCTCTCCGGATGTTAGCGGCATAAAGCAAGAATACAACTCTTTCCGCGAGGTTTTTGAGGATGCTTTAGATCAGGAAATTAGTGTCACTCAGTCCATTAAGAACATCTACGCACGCTGCTTAAAAGAGCAGGACTTTGTAACTAACGAATTCCTGAACTGGTTTTTAAAGGAGCAGCGTGAAGAGGAATACAAAGCTCGTCGTGCGCTTGAATTATTTGAAGTTATTGGCGAAGAAGGCACCGGCCGTTGGGAAATTGACAAGCATGTTGGTAAGATAAAATACGACAGCGAAGCCTAGTTAGCTCTC
Organism: Mucilaginibacter terrenus; assembly: GCF_003432065.1. Lineage (NCBI taxonomy): Bacteria > Pseudomonadati > Bacteroidota > Sphingobacteriia > Sphingobacteriales > Sphingobacteriaceae > Mucilaginibacter > Mucilaginibacter terrenus. The sequence continues at coordinate 40,007 of NZ_QWDE01000007.1, forward strand.
TAATAGCTTTAGAACATCCTTTTCGGAATATTCTTTTAACCAGATATTACCTGGAGATATACTACAGACCGGTGCCCAATCGCACCGGTCTGTGCATTCTATACGTATTACTTCCATATCCTGCCCTTGGTATTTGGCAAACTTCTTTGCAGTTTTAAACATGTCTTTACCACCGCGTTTAGCGCATTTACTGCCGGTACACACATATAAAACTTTATCGGGTATAGGGAACTTGCTCATTTCATTTTCATTAATAACTATCGGATATCGGGTTTAGTTTCAATTGCATGGTAACTTAAGTAACGCACTAATCGATGTTCGTGTATTGGGCTGCCTTATTTTCCCATCCAAGTTTTTACTTTAGCGGCATGCTTAAGAAAGCCTTCATTTCCTGCCTTTTTCTTGTTTTGCTAATTACAGCCTGCAACCGGCGGGAGGAAACACTTTATAAAGTAGTTAAGATAAAAGACGGTGATACAATGGAGCTGCTGTCTCCCGACCATCAGAACATAACCGTACGGCTAGCAGAAATAGATTGCCCCGAAAAAAGCCAGGCATTTGGCCAGGCGGCAAAGCAATTCACTTCCGATCTTTGCTTTGGAAAGTACGTCAAACTCGTCGAGAACAACAAAGATCGTTACGGTCGTACCGTAGGGCAAGTGTTGTTGGAAGATGGAACAAACGTTAACTATTCCATTGTGAAGAATGGTTATGCCTGGCAGTACCGTGCGTACTCTAAAGATATGGAGCTTGCCATGTTAGAACAGTCTGCCCGGCAAAACCGCCTAGGCCTGTGGCAGGACGCTAATCCTACCCCGCCATGGAACTTTCGTAGAAATGAGAAAGCGGTGCGCAAAGACACAACAGACCCAAACACAAGACCTAAACGGCATTACAAAAAACGCCGAAAACATTACCAGCCTCAGCCTGCTTTATAATGTCCGTGGATTTGGTAACTTGGTGCCATATAAACCTTTCGTATGAAGATATTTAAGGCCGTATTTTCCTGCATAATTACAGTTGCGCTAATATGGGCACTACAGCATAAGTTTGGTGATGTGCCACCTATTGGGAACTTTTTAAACCCAGGCAGCGGTTTTTGGGCAAATGCTGAAAGTAAAAACACAGATGATTCTGAAGAGCTAAAGTTGAAAGAACTGCAGCGGCAGGTAACCATAAACTTTGACGAAAACCGCATTCCACACGTTTTTGCTACTAACGATCACGACCTTTATTTTGTGCAGGGTTACTTAACCGCTCGAGACAGATTGTGGCAACTGGATATACAAACCCGCAGTGCGTCTGGCCGACTGTCTGAGGTAGTAGGGCCAAAAGCACTGGAGGTGGACAGATACCACCGGCGCATGGGAATGGTATATGGTGCAGAGCACGCCGTTGACGCCATGATGAAAGATCCGGTGATTAGTAAAGTTATAACAGCTTACACCGACGGCATAAACGCTTACGTGCACAGTTTGTCTCCTAAGAACTACCCAATAGAATACAAGCTTCTTGATTATAAGCCCGAGGATTGGAAGCCGATAAACTGTGCATTTTTGCTCAAGCTGATGTCTGAAACACTGGCAGGCGGCACTAACGAGCTTGCGATGACTAACGTGCTGAATAAGTTCGGCGCTAAAATAACCAACGATCTTTTTCCTGATTATCCAATGCATGAAAGTCCAATAATACCTGTAGGTACAAAGTGGGACTTTAAACCGTTGCCAGTGCCACAAGTTCCGCCCACCTTTAAGGCTCAAATGCTTGCCGGTATGCGCGTAAAGGAAAAGGTAGAAGGAATTGGCAGTAATAATTGGGCTATCAGTGGCAGCAAAACTGCTTCCGGCTATCCCATTCTTGCAAATGACCCGCATCTTAATTTAACCTTTCCATCTATATGGTACCAAATGCAGCTATCTGCACCAGGTATAAACGTGTACGGAGCTACCCTGCCAGGCGCACCGGGAGTTATTATCGGCTACAATCAAAAAATAAGCTGGGGGGTGACTAATGTAGATGCTGATATATTGGACTGGTACCAGCTTAGGTTTAAAGATGAATCGCGTAGCGAATACTGGTATAACAACAAATGGAGTAAAGTTACCCACAGGATAGAAGTTATCAAAGTAAAAGGTCAGCCTGATGTAGTTGACACTGTACGCTATACCCACTTCGGGCCCGTTGTTTACGATAATGCGGCAATGGCAAAAAAAGGGCGTGACAACATCCCGGTTGGCAATGCGTTGCGTTGGATAGCTCACGACGAGTCGGATGATCTTAAAGCTTTTTACCTGCTGAACCGGGGCAAGAACTATAATGACTATCGCGAAGCGCTGACTTACTATGCGGCACCTGCACAAAATTTTGTATTTGCTTCTGCCGATAACGACATAGCTATCACTCCGAACGGAAAACTACCGTTGAAGTATAAAGACCAGGGCAAGTTTATAATGGACGGTAGTGACCCGGCTAATGAATGGCACGGCTGGATACCCAATGATCAAAACCCTACTGTAAAGAACCCGGCAAGGGGCTTTGTAAGTTCGGCCAACCAATCCTCGACTGACCCTACTTATCCATATTACATCAACTGGCAGTTTGCACCTTACGAACGTGGCAAGCGCATCAACGACCGTCTTAGTGTTATGCAGAAAGCTACCGTAGACAGCATGCGGGTACTTCAAACAGATACCTATAGCATACGTGCACAGGATATACTTCCTGCCATGTTACGGCAGCTTGATATAACAAAGCTTGACGCCAACCAACTTAAAGCTTACAATATTTTAAAAAGCTGGAATAAGTTTTTTGACGTTGGATCAGAAGGTGCATCATTATTTTCTATTTGGTGGACAAAGTTTTACTCAGAAACATGGGGCGATAGCTTTGGAGGCGTTATGCAACTACCTTCTATGGACAAAACTGAAGAGCTGCTGATAAAGTCACCTAATTCCGTTTGGTTTGATGATACCAGAACACCCATAAAAGAGAATGCGGCCGATCTTCTAAGCCGCACCTTCAACACAACGGTTAACGAACTGCTGAAGCAACATGGTGCACCGGGTAGTTGGCAGTGGGGCAAAGTTAAACACTTTGAAGTAAGCCATTTAGCTAATCTGCCCGGCTTTGGCTCCGGTAATTTCGCTATTGGTGGCACCGGCTCTACCGTAAATGCGTTAACAGAAGGGCACGGCCCATCCTGGCGTATGGTTGTACAAATGGGGCCGGAAGTAAAGGGTTACGGTATTATACCAGGCGGACAATCGGGTAATCCTGGTAGCTTTTACTATGACGATATGCTGCAAACCTGGAAGGATGGAAAACTAAATGAATTGCTTTTCCTGCAGTCTCCTAAACAAAAATCATCACGTATCAAATCTACTTTAATCTTAAAAAAATAGTTATGCTGTTCTCCATCATACTGCTGGCAACGCTTATTATTACTTACTTACTACCCTGGTGGACTGCTTGTATACTGGCATTTATTGTCGCATTGTTTATAAGCAGGAATACTTCCCATTCATTTTGGATGGGTTTCTGTGGTATGGGATTAGCCTGGCTCGCTATGGCTATGCTGGCGAGCTTCCCTAATCAGCACATATTAGCAGTAAGGGTGGCGCAGCTATTCCACGTTTATAGTGTGGTTGCGCTATTTGCAATTACCGCCATAATTGGAGGCTTGGCGGGCGGGATGTCTGCGATGTCGGGCTTCCTAGTTAGAAAAGCAGCAAATTTCAACAACCTTATTAAATGAAATTGGCGCCAAACGGCGCCAATTTCATTTATTTTGAGCGCTACTAAAATGCCGTTAATGTTTCTTTCAACTGCAACACTGCCGGTACGTTACTGGTTGATCTTTCGAATATTGCACCGGATGTGGTGCCTTCGCCGTAAAATTTAGAGTTAGCGCTTTTATTTATCGCAAGATTAGAGCCGTTCACGCTCACGCCTGCGAAAAGGCCTTTGCTCCGGGAGTAAGAGTACACCTCCGCCTGAAGCTTATAATCTGTGCTGGCTGTGGAGCTGCGTCCAACCGGGCCGGCGGCTGCAGAAATGTCTCCACCGATAGTGAAATCGCCGTTCTTTACTTTAGTAAGCACGCCTTTGTTACGGAAAACAAGCACGAGGTCTACAGATTGTACACCTATCTGAAAACCAATACTACCACCAGTTAACGTGACAAATACAGGGTCGCTCCATTTACCGTCAGGTAGTTTCACCATAGCTACGCCGTTACCTCGTTTGCCGCCGATACCAAAGCCTGCATTAATTAGTTTCGGGATAATAACAATACCCTCATACTCCTCTAGTAACTGGCGGGGAATGCTCTCCTTCATTTTGCCAAATTGTTTAAGAACATTGGTTGCATCGTGCAATTTTTCGATGCCTTTCTCGTCTGCAGATTTTGCCGAGGTTAATATTATAAATGCGCTAAACAGAAATGTTAAGCTTAAAAATTTGGTAATCTTCATAATAGTCGGGGTTATGTATTTTGTTGTAAGTATGAGTAAATAACTAAAAAAAAGGAATAATGTTATTGCCGCAGCCTAAAAACAGCCGTATGGCGACCAAATTTTACAGCTGCGTTATCCTGAAGTTTGTGATTAAGCTATCTTTGTCCCTGTATGATAAAGCCCACACAAGAGCAGGTATTCTCTATTACAACTCAGGATGAGTTTAATACTGTTGCGCTGCAGGTGTTTAATTATCAATTTACTAATAATGCTATTTACAACACCTTTGTACAAGCTATTGGCCGAAGCGCAGATAGTGTAACATCTGTTGAACAGATACCTTTTGTGCCGGTAGAGTTTTTCAAATCGCAACGGGTGGTTACGGGAAGGGATACAGAAGAACTGGTGTTTACCAGTTCCGGAACTACCGGTATGATTACCAGCAGCCACTTGGTAATTGATGTAAGCTGGTATGAGGAAAGTTTTCGCAGGGCCTTCAAGTTATTTTATGGTGACGTAAAAAACTACACCGTACTTGCTTTATTGCCTTCATACCTGGAGCGCGAAGGCTCTTCGCTTATTTACATGGCTAACGACCTTATAGAGCAATCAGGCAATCCGGACAGTGGCTTTTTCCTGTATGATCATGATAAGCTTTACAGTATTTTAAAGAAGCAACAAGCAGATGGAAAACCAACTTTGTTAATAGGGGTAACCTTTGCCTTACTTGATTTTGTGGAACAGCATAGCATTAACTTTCCTGAACTCATAGTTATGGAAACAGGCGGAATGAAGGGCAGACGAAAAGAGGTGATCCGTGAAGAACTTCACACAATTCTTTGCAGCGGCTTCGGGGTAAAAACCATACATTCTGAATATGGTATGACCGAGTTGCTTTCTCAGGCATACTCAAAAGGCGAGGGAGTATTCAATTGTCCACCCTGGATGAAGATTATACCCCGTGATACTAACGACCCGTTAACGCTTATTGAAGGTGAAAAAACTGGTGGTATAAATATTATTGACCTGGCCAACATCAACTCTTGCTCATTTATCGCCACGCAGGACTTAGGGCGTGTTTACGCCGATGGTTCTTTTGAAGTATTGGGCCGCTTTGATAATTCTGACATACGTGGTTGTAACTTAATGGTAGGATAATCCGTCTGTAGCGTAATTAAGCTATGTTGATTATTATTATCTTGCGCTACCGTGCCTGATCCTGTACTACCCCAATCCTTCCTCAAGAAAATCATTTTGATTATAACACTGCTGTTCGGCTTTGGTTTCAGCAGCAATGGCCAGCAATTTTACGTCGCTACAAGCGACCTAAATTTGATGCGGGTCACTATTACCCCTAACGGCGTATTGTCTGAAGCCGTACCTTCCTGCGCTAGTGGGCAGTTTTTTTCGATAGCCGTATCCGGCAATAAGCTTTATTATAACACATTGTATGGATCATTATACCAGGCTGATCTGGATAACAGTGGCTTTCCTCAGGCGAGGAATTGTACACTTTTGCCCTCGTATTCTACCAGTTCAAACGCATTGACGATAGATAAAGCGGGTGCAATATATTTTGTAAATGGCACACAACTTGGCGTGATTACTCCGGGCTCCGCTAAGGAAATCATTCTCGGCGACATGCCTTATTATTCTGCAGGAGACCTGATTTTCTACAAAGATCAGCTTTATATGGCGTCAGATCAGGGGATTGTAAAAATCCCGGTAAATAACCCAGCTGCTGCGGAGATGTACATACCTCTACCCGGGAAAGCTATTTTTGGGCTCACTACCGTAACAGACAAAGGCGCACTTAAAGTATACGCGTTAGCTGGCGGAGGAAGCGGCACAGACCTTATAGAGCTGGACATGGAGAACAGAACTGTAAAAGGTACTATAGGATCGGTACCTTTTGTTGTTTATGATGCAGCCAGTAACGTCGAAAGCGGCCAGGCATCCATTATAGAGATTGATGCCATAACTATTTCAAGAGAATGCAGCGTGCTGAACAAAGGACACGCAGAGATCGTTTGTAAACCTCACATCAGCCAGTATACTTATACACTTAACACTGGAGAAAGTAATACAACAGGTGTTTTCGGTTCGCTGGCAGAGGGGGTTTACCATCTAACCATTACAGCGGACGGTGGCGAATTGCCTGTGGAAACTGATTTTACCGTACAAGCCTATCCGTCACAAACACCTTTATTGACGGTAGAAAAAAAGAACCCGGTGTGTGATTTAACAGGGCAAATCAAAATTGACGCCGGTGCAAGAAACAACGAGTTTAACGTTATTTACAATGGAGTTACTTTTGAAATGGGCCACACCTTTACCGGTTTAACGGCAGGCTCTTACCATTATACCGTCGTTACCAAGGCAGGCTGCCTCGTAGACGAAAAAGATTATGCATTAACACAGGATGTTTGCCCGCCAATAGACATTTTATCAGTACAGTTTGCTCCGGAATGCGACCAGTTTGGCAAAGCGAATGTAACAGTAGTCACCAAGGATCATCCGGACACCTATACCTATACATTGGATGGCGTCACAAACGCTACAGGTTATTTCAGCTCCGTTTTGCCGGGTACATACAACCTGATCATAACATCATCAGGAGGCGATAAAAAGGAAACGATGGTCGTTGTTCCTGATTTTAGGATCGTTAACAAGCCGCAGCTGGTTTATATCATTAAGAATGCTGTATGTACCGCTCTTGGTCAGATTCGTTTTAAAGCCGCCGGTGATATAAAGGGAGCAGCAAGAATAAAACATAACGGAGATCTGTATGAGCTTGATGAGGTGATAAGAAATTTATTACCCGGAGTAAATCACTTTACTGTGCTCGATGCTAAAGGCTGTATTTTAGATGAATTAGACATAGAAATATTGCAAGACAGCTGCGAGCCGGTATCATTTCCAAATACTTTTACACCAAACGGCGATGGTATTAACGACGTATTCAGGCCTAACCAAAATAGCAACCCAGTGTATTATCAATTGTACATCTACAACAGGCAAGGCCAGCAACTTTTTAGGTCGGCAAGCGTTTACAACGGGTGGGATGGGCTATTTAATGGTAAAGCTGTGCCCGCAGGAGTTTATTTCCTGGTAGCAAAGTACACCATGTGCGATGGTAAAAGTTATTTCTTAAAAAGCTCCTTAACCCTGTTGAAATGATTTCTACATACAGCCGTAAAAATTTTTAATTTTGCAACCATCACAACATCAATAACATGATTGATAAATTTTTAAAAGAAGAACAAGACCCCAAAGCTGTTGAACGCATTTACGGCCGTTTGATAGACCTGCTTACAACAGGAGAGGAGATATTGTATATAGCAGTGCAAAAAAAGCCAATTGTAAATCTATTCCCGGATTGCATCGCGCTTACCAACAAACGTATACTTTTCTTTACCCCAGCAAACCTCGGTCTGTCTATAAAGTTTGTAGACTTTGTATGGAAAGATATAGTTGATGTTTATACTAAAGAAGAGATAATTGGAGCGGTATTTAGCGCTAAAACAATTAACGGTGCCGAAATGGGTGTAGATTACTTGCCAAAGGTTCAGGCCCGTAAATTATATCAATATGCACAGGAACGCAAGGAGAATGAGCGTGAACTTCGCCGTCAGCGTGAACTGGAAGAAAAGCGTGCCGAATCTGGTTCATTTGATTTAGCACATACTACGTCTGCACCGTACCAGCCAACAGCTCCAATCGTACAGCCGCCTGTAGCCGCGCCAGATCCGGTAGTTGTACTAACACCAACTCCCGCGCCGGTAGTGCAAGAAGAGCCCAAAAAGGATGAGTTGACAGAAAAGCTAAAACGTTTGAAAACGTTGTTCGAGAACGGCTTAATCTCTCAGGAGGAATATAATTCCAAAAAGCTGGAGTTATTAAGCGACTTCTAAAGAGTTTAAGAACGCGACAACCTTAATAAAAAGAAAGGCCCTTCAATATTGAAGGGCCTTTCTTTTATCACATCATCAACATTATTCGGCAATGATCAAAAAGTAATTTTTCTTACCTTTTTGTGCTACCAGATATTTATTGTTAAGGAGTTGTGCGGTTGTTATTACATCTTCCGGCGTGCCGACCTTTTCGCGATTAATAGATACGCCTCCACCCTGAATTTCTTTCTTGGCTGCAGTTTTAGAGGGGAATACTGTGGTTTTGACACCCAGTAAATCGGTAGCGTTGATGCCAGCTGCAAATTCATCTTTACTAACAGTGAAATTAGGCACGCCACTAAACAGGCCAATGACTTCATTATGGCTTAGTTCATTTAAAAATTCAATCCCTGTGCCGCCAAAGAAAAACTCGGTGGACTTTATAGCTTTTATAAACTCTGTTTCGCCATGCACACGTATAGTAATGTCTTTCGCTAAAGCTTTTTGTAATACTCGCAGGTGTGGGGCGGCGTTATGTTCTGTTTCAATGGCTTCTATGGTGTCTCTTTCGAAAAGAGTAAATATCCTGATGTAGCTTTTGGCATCGTTGTCGGTGGTGTTTAGCCAAAACTGGTAAAACTTGTACGGAGAGGTCTTTTCAGCATCCAGCCAAATATTGCCGCCTTCAGATTTGCCAAACTTGGTGCCATCCGCTTTTTTTATCAACTGGGTGGTTAAAGCGAAAGCTTCACCGCCCGTACTTTTACGACGGATAAGTTCGGTACCTGTGACAATATTTCCCCATTGGTCGCTACCACCCATTTGCAAGGAGCAATTATGGTTCTTCCACAAGTAGTAAAAATCGTAACCCTGTACTAGCTGGTAAGAAAACTCAGTGAACGACATCCCTTGACCAGTCTCGCCGTTCAAGCGGTTCTTTACCGAATCTTTAGCCATCATGTAATTCACGGTGATGTGTTTACCCACGTCGCGAATGAAGTCCAGGAAATTGAAGTTCTTGAACCAATCGTAATTATTTACCATTTCGGCACTGTTAGTGCCGGTATTGAAATTCAAAAAGAGTTTAAGCTGCTTCTTGACACTTTCCAGATTGTGCTGCAAGTCATCTTCAGACAACAGATTGCGCTCGGAAGATTTACCCGAAGGATCACCCACCATCCCGGTTGCGCCCCCAACAAGCGCGTAAGGTTTGTGGCCGGCGCGTTGAAAGTGGATGAGCGTCATTATTTGGGTGAGATGGCCCACGTGAAGCGAATCGGCAGTTGGATCGAAACCGATGTAGCCCGAAGCCATACCTTTATTCAACATATCTTCGGTGCCTGGCATTATATCGTGCAGCATGCCGCGCCAGCGTAGTTCTTCTACAAAATTCATCCTTGTATTGCTTAAAACGGCAAATATATAACAATAATTGGTTGAGTACGGGCAAGTAAACGGCTTTGTAAATGTAAACTGAGCGTGATATTGTGGTTATATCTCAGGTTAAGCTGGAGTTTGTCCGATTTTTTTTGTTTATTGTGAAAACAGGTAATTACAACTGCATCTATGAATTTTCTGTCGCATTATTATTTTGACCGGAATACAACGGACTGCTACTTTACTCTGGGTACTGTATTGCCAGACTTGTTGAAAAATGCTGACAAGTCCATTGTGTTACATCCGGAAAAATTATTGCATGCTGATAGTGCTGTAAATTCCATGATAGCTGGGTGGAACAAGCATTTACTGGTAGATAAGTTTTTCCACTCATCGGAATTCTTTCTTTACCATTCACATACATTAAAAAACCTGTTAACGCCGGCAGTGGCGGGTTCTCCAGTTAAACCGTTTTTCCTGGGCCATATAGCTATAGAGTTGATACTGGATAATTTGCTGCTTACCACAGGAGAAGTTGAGGTTGATGACTTTTACGCACATCTGGATAGCTGCCACGAGAGCGTGATAGCAGCGTTTCTTGACTTTGCCGAAATGAAAAACTCACCAGTATTCTTTAAGTTTTACGAGAGCTTTAAGAGCAGCCGCTATCTTACTACCTATGTAAACCTGGACAAGGTTACGTACGCACTTAAGCGCATTTGCATGCGGGTTTGGCACGACCCTTTTACGCCAGAACACGAGTTAGCAATGACGGAGGTAGTATTAGCTTATAGGGAGTCCATCCTAAACAGCTTCATGAGTATTTATGCAGAGATAGACCAAAAGATGAAGCTTGTTTAATACTGTGCTGAATTATCCTGCAACTTTTTATTTAAAATGCCTTTACCAGGCAGTTTGGTTTCCAAAACAGCTTAAAAGTCAATAATTAACAGTAAATTAATTTTTATCTATAAAAATTATATCCGTACCTTTGCAGTCCCAATTAAGTGTTGGGAAAAAGGAGTAAAATTATTTAATGGCAAAAAAACAAGAAGCAGAAAAAGAATTAAAGGCGAAGGAAGCTGAACTGGGTACAGTTGAAGCAACCTCAAAGGAAACTGTTGAATCAGAAGCTGATTCAATTTCTATTGAAGAGATCAAATCAAAAATTGCGGCTACACCAAGCGAAGATTTCGACTGGGATGCTGACGATAAAAAATTTGGTAACTACAGCGACAGCGACCGTGAGCAATTAGAAAAAATGTATGATGGAACTTTTAGCTCTATTACTAAAGGCGAAATCATCACCGGTACTGTAGTGAACATCAACAACAAAGATGTGGTATTGAACATTGGCTTTAAGTCTGATGGTTTAGTATCAGTTTCTGAATTCCGTGATACACCAGATCTGAAGATCGGTGACACTGTTGAAGTATTTGTAGAGTCGCAGGAAGATGCTAACGGACAGTTGGTGCTTTCACGCAAACGTGCAAAAACTCAAAAATCATGGGAGCGCATTAATTCAGCTCTGGATAACGATGAGATCATTACCGGCTTTGTTAAGAGCCGTACTAAAGGTGGCCTTATTGTTGATATTATGGGCGTTGAAGCCTTCTTACCAGGTTCACAGATCGACATCAAGCCAATCCGTGATTACGATGTGTACGTTGGTAAAACAATGGAATTTAAAGTTGTTAAGATAAACCACGAGTTTAAAAACGTTGTGGTATCGCACAAAGTGCTTATCGAGGACGATCTTGAGAACCAGAAAACAGAAATTGTGGCCAAACTTGAAAAAGGCCAGGTATTGGAAGGTACCGTTAAGAACATTACCGACTTCGGTGTATTCATCGACCTTGGTGGCGTTGACGGCTTACTTCACATTACCGATATATCTTGGGGCCGCATAGAGCATCCACGTGAAGTATTGGCATTAGATCAGAAGATCAACGTTGTTGTTCTTGATTTTGATGACGAGAAAAAACGTATTGCTTTAGGCTTGAAGCAACTTACTCCACACCCTTGGCAGAGCCTTTCTGAAGATATTCAGGTTGGTAGCAAGGTTAAAGGTAAAATTGTTACTGTTGCTGATTACGGCGCGTTCCTTGAAATCATCCCTGGTGTTGAAGGTCTGATCCACGTTTCAGAAATGTCATGGTCACAAAACCTTCGCAATCCACAGGAATTCCTGAAAGTTGGTGACGAAGTGGAGGCTCAGGTATTAACACTTGACCGTGACGAGCGTAAAATGTCATTAGGTATCAAACAGCTTACTCCAGATCCATGGCAGAACGCTGGCGAGAAATACGCTATAGGCACCAAGCACGTTGCTACAGTTAAAAACATGACCAACTTTGGTGTGTTTGTTGAATTAGAAGACGGAATTGATGGTTTGATCCACATTTCTGATCTGTCATGGTCTAAGAAAGTTAACCACCCTAATGAATTCACTAAAGTAGGTGAGAAGTTAGACGTGGTAGTTCTGGAACTTGATATCGACAACCGCAAATTAAGCTTAGGTCACAAACAGCTGGAAGAAAACCCTTGGGATACTTTCGAAACCATCTTCACTATCGATTCGATACATGAAGGTACCGTGTTGAAAGTAACTGACAAAGGTGCTATCGTAGCTTTACCGTACGGTGTTGAAGGCTTTGCGCCAACCAAACACCTGGTTAAAGAGGACGGCAAATCTGTAAAAGCTGAAGAAACTGCTGAGTTCAAGATTATTGAATTTAACAAAGACAGCAAGCGTATAGTTATTTCACACTCACGCATTTGGGAAGAGGCTCGCGCTGATGCCCGTATGCAGGACTTCGAAAACCGTAAGAAAGAAGCAAAATCTGCTGTAAATGCGGTTAAGAAAGTGAAAGATTCGGTTGAGAAATCAACTCTTGGCGACCTTAGCGTGCTTGCTCAGTTAAAAGAGCAGATGGAAGGTGCTGAAAGCAAAGCCGCAGGTAAGAAACCAGCTGCTAAATCAGAAACCGAAGAAGAAGCTAACTAAGCTGAATTTTAATTAATACAAAGCCCTTCCGGTTTCCGGAAGGGCTTTTTTATTGCTCACGTGCTATCTTATCGCTATGAATGATAGAGTAACTGTAAACATCCTTAGGCGTGTATGTTTAGTATTGGTGTTATCACCAATACTTGTTTTTTTGATCGCGATATTTTTTGAAGAAAGAAATTATGCTTTATCGCAAACTCTTGCTAACGAAGGTAAGCCGCTGAGTGTATTTATGTCGCTATTGGGTAGCTTCGCTTATTTGTGTTTTAAAATAAGTCGCTTTAAGCAACAAACGCCTTTAAACATATTTAATGATATTATAAAGATTATGATTGCGACAAGCTTTACGGCTTTTTTTGTTTATGCCCTCGGCTTTTAACCAACTTAGAGGGTCGGCGCGATTCTAATTTTTATTGTTGTTTGATAACGATCTCGCTTGTTTTGCTGCCGAAGTTGCCTGCCATGTCAGCTCCCTCAATGGTTATAGTGTATTTACCCGGCTTGTCGGCAGTGTAAAAAGATAGTGTTGCATTGCCATCTTTATCTGTGATCAGGTTCGGCTCCCAGTGTAATGTGGGGCGTGCTACAAGAGGAGCCGTATCGGCTGGCTTGTAACGAGGGCGATAAAATTGTGCAGGGAAGCAGTATGGTACTGGCGTGTACCGCACAATGTTGTTGTTAGTGCGGGTAAAATATCCGTTGCCGCTGCGGGTTGTAACAGTAATAAAGTATTCAAAATCTCCTGCAACTCTAATATCTTTAACTTCATCTGCACTCATGTATTTTAAAAAATCTAGCATTTCATTTGTTAAACCTAGTCCCTCAGACATACCCATCATTGCTAAACTACTCTGTCCGTCAACAATAATGTCGGCTACTCGTTGTAAGCCGATAACTAAAGCGGGATCAGGGTGGAAAGCTGCGCGCCCAAAAGGTCCTTCGCTGTAAAGGTTGCTTACGCCTAATCTTTTTACCTTTGAGAGTAGGATGTTATATAATGTACTTTTTTTGGCTTGGATCAACTCTTCCTCTGTTATTTGTTTTATTTCGCTGCCAGAATATCTGCCCGATTTGATGTAAGCTTTTTTACCTTTTATAGTCACTTCGTTAAGTAGCCGCCCTTTTACATCCGCCGGATTAATACCGGGTATATTTTTAAATGGTTTTGGCCCTTTCAGGTAAGCGGCAAGTGATGTGTCGTTTTGAACTGTATACCAGGGAGCATAGGTGATAAGTTGCTTGCCAATTTTTGCGGGGGTAAACTCATTTAAGTTAATGTTTGGAATAGATTCACCGCCCTGTTCTTTTACTACTCGAAGGGTGTAATTTATCGTGTCTAATATTGGCAGATTATCAAACCGAAACTCGCCATAGTCATCACTGGTAGTGTCTTGCAGAATGAGCCCGTATTTCTTACTCATCGAAAATAATTTCACCTGCGCCTTGCGTATAGGCTTTTTAAATAAGCTGCGCAGATTGCCTGATAGCTGCTCGCTGGTTTCAGGAGCAAAGCGAGGCTTTACAATTGGTGCGTTAACGAGCGACCAATCAAAGCCACGCCAGCCTTGGCAAAGCATTAGTATATCTAATGCTTTCATTCGTTCCGGATCGTTTTTAGCAAAATACCAGCTGCTTTCTTCAACATAACCCGATAGTTCTGATGACAGCAGCAACCTGCTGGTGATATTGTCTGTGCTGCTGGTTTTATTGAGAGCGTTGTCAATTACAGCCAAACCAAAACTGCCGACCACTGGCTTACCTTCGGCATCGCACACGTTTACGGTTAATGACACGCTATCCTTTAAGCCGGGAGTAGGTGAGCCTGGGGTGACGCTTAGTTGCAAGCGGTCGTTATGATCAATAAATAACCTGCGTGATGCAACAGGCGTGCTTCCGTCCAAAAGTGATATACTTACAATGCCCGAGTTTAGAAGCTTTTTTGATATTGCAGTACGCGCAAAACCATTGGTGAGTTTTATTAACGAGCCGTAATAAACCAAATCTGCACTATGAACTACCAGGTTGTATTTTTTATCAGCGGCAGCAATGTCAGGAGTAGTACGCATTACAACAAATACTGTATCGGTAGAAGAAAGCGCGTCCCCGCGCAACGAGATACCTGATGTTTTAGCAACCGGTAATGGCACGATATGGCTTACACCACCGAAGTTGTATTTTGCTGAATATGTTTTCCCTGCTTCAGGTATTAAAATAAAATAACCCATTCCTAGATGGGTAGCAGCAAAGGTATTTACTTCTTGCCCCAGGTTATCTATAATGCTTCCTCTGATACAAATTCCCAATCCGTTTTCAGCAATAGCTTTAAACCCAACCCGCACAGGCAAACCGCTGATAATTGTGCCCCCTTCCGGCATAAACTGCAGATCTATTTTCTGGTACTGGCCACCAGGGCTGAAAGGAAGTGAAAGTTTCTTTTTTGTTATCTTATCGGTAAGGATGATTGACAGATTTGACACATCCTTCGCCTCAGGCAAAGGGATAGTGGCTTTAAGGTTGCCGCCATCGCTTGTAGTAAAGGTTGACTTAAATAAATTGCGTTTACCATTAGTTACCTGTAATTCCACATCACGGTAGGCAACTGCCATTTTCGAAAGGTCCGTAAGGTGTAAGGCGAGATTAGCTATGTTCTCGCCTTTTTGTGATTTAGTTGTATGCTCCTCGCTGATAAGCCAATGGTCGGTCGCATATACATCACGAACAACGATATGTTTATTTGTAAATGCTTCGGAGCTGAAGTTTTGCATCCAGTTGGTATAAGCACGGATAGTATAGTTGCAGTCCTTCAGCTTATCATTTAAAATAAGCTGTCCATACCCAAGCCCTGACGCTAACGGGAGAGCAAACCGGTTAACTACGTTACTGCTATCGTTTATTAATTCGACATAGATCTTGCTGCTTAATGCCGAGGGCGTGTAGGTGGCAGCATTAAATACGTAAGCCTTGAGCCATACTGTGTCTCCGATGGTGTATTGCTCCCGGTCTGTTTGCAGGTGAAGTTTCTCAAAAGGGAACGCCTCTCTATATTGCTCTGCACGGTTGAGAATTTGCTTCAGACCGGTAGCATCTTGAGCAATGGAATAATTACAGAACAAAAGATTAACGGATAAAAGCAGGCATAAGGTAAGCGCTTTTAAATACTTGTAATTATAACAAGGCATAATTTAGGCAGATAGTTACGTAAATGTAGCTCATCTGCCTTTAATATTACAGTACTATTTAAAGTGTTGTTAGATTACTTTAAAGCAGG
The DNA here is from genome assembly GCF_003432065.1 of Mucilaginibacter terrenus. NCBI lineage: Bacteria > Pseudomonadati > Bacteroidota > Sphingobacteriia > Sphingobacteriales > Sphingobacteriaceae > Mucilaginibacter > Mucilaginibacter terrenus. The sequence goes on from NZ_QWDE01000007.1 coordinate 56,006, forward strand.
GAATTTGCCGCCATCGAAAATACTCTTCTCCGCACATGCTTTTTCCACATCCTGCCATTTGCGTGGCGCATCTGCGGAAAGGTTTATACCGCCGGTTTTACCTATTTGTACATCGTCTTCAATTCGTACGCCGATGTTCCACCATTTCTTATCGCAAGGACTACCGGCTGGGATGTAGATGCCGGGTTCCACGGTAATAACCATCCCTGTCATCAGGTCGCCTCCGTAAGCTCCTTTATCGTGCACATCAAGCCCCAGATGGTGCGATACACCGTGCGGGTAGTACTTGCGCAGTTCTTTAGCATCCTTTATAATACCGAGTTTTGTTAGCCCGGCGGTAAGTACCTCAACCGTTGCGTCTTCCAATTTGCTATACGGCACACCTTCTTTGCAAAGTTTAAACACTGCTTCCTGCGCATCATAAACTATCTGGTAGATGGCTTTTTGTTCTTCAGTAAATTTGCCGTTCGCCGGGAAGGTGCGTGTCACATCAGCAGAGTAGCCGTGGTATTCAGATCCTACGTCCATTAACACCAGTTGGTTTTTTACCTCTGTTGCAGCATTCTCTTCATAGTGCAGTATACAACCGTTACCACCAGCACCTACAATTGGCGGGTAACCTTCATCCTCAGCACCATAACGTTTGTGCACATACAGCATAATGCCTTCCAGTTCACGCTCACTGGTCTTTGGAGTTACAGCGCGCATAGCTTCTAAATGAGCAAGGCTGGATAACACAACCGACTTTTTGATCAGCGCCAGCTCTTCAGGCGTTTTTACACCCCGAAGGTCGGTTGTAAGAGCTTCATATAAACTCATGCCACCCAGGTCCGCACTAATTTTAGCTTTAACGGCCATAAGTGTTGCCGAGTCTGGCTTAGCCAAAATTTCCTGTATAAGTTCGTTGTTCTTGTAAGCGTCCAGTGTAAGTTTACTCTTTAGGTAGGCTACCAGCCGGTCTATATTTTTTGGATTAGCACGCTGGTTAATAAAAGATAGATCTGCAGATAAAGCTTTATCCACGTCTTTCAATCCGGCTTTGTTTTTAAACGTTGTTACCAAGTCACGTAAGCTCCCTTTAGACACATCTGCACCTAAATCATCGGGCAATCCGTCATATAGTATGGTAGTGTATTTTTTAAAATCAAGTGGGAATGACGAGAACGTCTCACTGTTGTAAGCCCGTTTAAAGCCCAGCTTGCCTTTGGCGCCCTCAACACCCAGGCGTTTGCCTGTCCATTGTTCGCGGGCTGCATCGCGGCGGCGAACAAACAGTAATTCGTTATAACTGCTATCACCGGCAGCCTGCATATCTTTAAAAATAAGCAATACGGAGTTCGGCTCCTTATAACCCGAGAAATAGTACATGTCCGGGTTTTGGTGATACACGTAGTTCACATCATTTGAAAAAACCTGCTCTGGATATGCAAAAACAACCGCAACTGAGTTTGGCGGCATTTTATCCCTCAGTGCCTGCCGTCGCCCTGCATGGAACGACGCCGGAAGGTAGTCAGTTGGTAAACTCTCCTCGCTATTTGTTTGGGCAAATGATGGTGCCGAGGTTAGGCAAGCAAGTGCTGCCGTGAAAAACAGCTTTTTGAAAACTTTCATTGGTATAATTAAACTGTGATGGTTAATACAGGCTCAAGATAACCATAAATATTATACTGGTTTAATCTTATGCTGTCGTGTTTGCAAATGCATTCAAACAAATCGCCAAATTTATTACCTTTGCCCAAATCCACCCATACGATGCAAAACCTGACGCTGCTCGACGGACAAAAATTTCAAATTACTATTCAGCGTTTATGTCGTCAATTAATAGAAAATCATAACGACTTTTCCGGCTCGGTACTAATAGGCATACAACCAAGGGGCATTTATCTCGCGCGCCGCGTTGCCGAAGAGCTGAGAAAGATACTTCCTGAAAGTAAAATAGAGCAGGGCGACCTGGACATTACCTTCTACAGGGACGACTTTCGTCGCCGTGAGCAACTAGTTCCGAATCAAACCAAAATTGACTTTATCATTGAGGGGAAAAGAGTGATTATGATGGATGACGTGCTATGGACAGGCCGTACCATCCGTGCCGCTATGGACGCCATGCAGGCGTTTGGACGCCCGGAAAAAGTTGAGCTGCTTGCACTGGTAGACAGGCGATACTCGCGCCATATACCCGTATCTGCAAACTATGTGGGTATAGAGGTGGATAGTATAGCATCGCAAAAAGTGGTAGTAAGCTGGAAGGAAACAGACGGCGAGGACAAGATTGTATTAGTATCAGAGGCGAAATAGAAAATGGCATTAAGCACACGGCATTTACTTGGCATAAAAGATTTAAACCGCGCAGATATTGAAGAGATATTTGAGACGGCAGATAACTTTAAAACGGTGCTTAACCGTCCTATAAAAAAAGTGCCCTCGTTAAGGGACGTGACCATTGCCAACATCTTCTTTGAAAATTCTACCCGTACCCGCTTATCTTTTGAACTGGCGGAGAAAAGACTTTCTGCCGACGTTGTAAACTTTGCAGCTTCGTCATCATCAGTAAGCAAAGGCGAAACATTGGTGGATACGGTAAACAACATCCTGGCCATGAAGGTGGATATGGTGGTAATGCGCCATCCGTATGCCGGTGCAGGTGTTTTCCTGTCGAAACACGTAAAAGCACAAATAATAAACGCTGGCGATGGTGCTCACGAGCATCCTACCCAAGCGTTGCTGGACGCTTTCTCTATACGCGAACGTTATGGCAATGTTGAAGGCAAAAAGGTGGTTATTGTGGGCGATATACTGCACTCGCGGGTTGCTTTATCCAACATCCTTTGTCTAAAGCAACTTGGTGCCGAAGTAATGGTTTGCGGGCCAACAACCCTTATCCCAAAGTACATTAGTTCTTTGGGTGTTAAAGTAGAACATAATCTGTTGAAAGCACTTAACTGGTGCGATGTTGCCAACATGCTCCGTATACAGCTGGAACGCCAGGACATCAAGTACTTTCCTTCTATAAGGGAATATACCATGCTCTACGGGTTAAACAAACAGATATTGGATAATCTTGATAAAGAAATAACCGTAATGCATCCCGGCCCTATCAACAGGGGAGTGGAGATCACGAGCGATGTGGCAGACAGCAAACAGTCTATTATCCTGGATCAGGTGGAGAACGGAGTGGCTGTGCGTATGGCAGTATTGTATTTGTTAGCAGGACAGGGGGCATAATGAAATGCTTGGCAGGGTAGTAAGTCATATAAAGGCAAATTTGCTGGGAGTATTTATAGGCTTTGCAGTTGTGTCGTTTATATTTGAAGGACTTATTTTAACGCCAGGAGATTTTTATGCAACACAGTTCTTTGGGATAATAATTGTTATTATTGCGACCCGCTCTAAATACAGAGACAGGTTACAGGCGCAAAAGAGGTTAAAGCAAAAAGGTCTTACTCATGAAGACCTGAGCAATATTGATTTTGTAAAAAATTGGGAAGTAGCGCGCAGAGTAGGGCCGCTTAAATATTGCTTTTTGCAGGGAGGTTTGTCTATCGGGCTTATTACATTTCCCCTCTCGTTAATGTTATTTGTATTCCTCGTTTTCTTTTCTGCTGATGCGGAATACTTTAAAGCTTTAATGTACCCGCTTGCACTGGTTTGTTTAATTGTACCGTATGTTACAGGAGTGCTGATTTATGCGGTACGCTATCAAAGGAATCAGCATCGCTTTCATAAGCTTACAGATCCACTGAACCTGAATAGATATTAACAAAAGTGCTTTTCTGAAAACCATTGTATGCTAAATTGCTTTATGCATGTTAGCTACAACAAGTTCCTTGTTCTTTTTATACCTTGCCTTTATGAATGCCTTTTTAGTTGCTTTTGCAGTGTTGTTATTGTCCTTTACGTTATTATCTATAATCAAGCATCAATACTGGATCTTCCGCATTTTTGATTATCCCCGCATACAGAAACTGGTATTATCTGTAATCTGCTTACTTCTTATTGTTGGCTTTTACGATGGGAATGATGTTGTTTTTGTAGTCATTATCATACTGATGGGAGCCAACATCCTATATCTGGCCTTGCAGGTACTTCCTTTTACACCGTTGGGCAAAAAGCAGGTGCTAACTGCTGTGGCTGATGTGCCCGATCAGTCGGTATGTGTGATGATTGCCAATGTTTATGAGGACAATACAAATACTAGCGGATGTCTGCGGGAAATAACGAAGCATGATCCGGACGTAATTTTATTGCTTGAGACCAACGCGCGGTGGGATAATCAAACATCTACACTTGGCGAAACTTACCCGTACAACGTGAAAGTGCCGTTGGAGAATACCTATGGAATGTTATTGTATTCTAAACTGCCATTGGAAAATCCTGAAGTAAAGTTTTTGGTAGAGGAAGATATACCATCAATTCACACAACAATAGTTTTAAAAAGCGGACAAAAAATCAAACTATTTTGCGTGCACCCAACACCACCTGTACCTAACGAAAATCCACGCTCTACCGAGCGGGATAAAGAGCTGTTATTAGTTGCGGATATGGCTAAGGCATCTCAACTGCCCGTTATCGTGGTTGGCGACCTGAATGATGTAGCCTGGAGCTATACTACAGAACTGTTCTTAAAAATGAGCGGTTTGATAGACCCAAGACGAGGCAGAGGTTTTTACAATTCTTTTCATGCGCACTACCCATTCCTGCGTTTCCCGTTAGATCACGCCTTTATCTCTACTGATCTTAAACTGAAGAAAATGCGCAGGCTTTCCAATTTTAATTCAGATCATTTTCCCATCTATATCAATCTGCAGTATGAAGCCAGAGCTGTAAATCAGCAGGAATCTATGACACCTGATGCAGATGACCTGGAAATTGCCAAAGAAAAAAAGGCAGCGATCTGATTATTGCGCCAGCATTTCTTTCACCGCCTCTGCAGCGCTACTTAATGCAGCCTCTACAGTTCCCATCGCAGGGCCACTGTACAGATATTCTCCGCAAAAGTAAATAGTGTTATTTATTGGTATATTAAGGGTTTTTCGTGCATTTGGCGTTTCCACAGTATCATAAGCGTATGACCCTCGTGTGAAAGGGTCGGCTGTCCAGTTCATAATGCGCCGGGCAACAAGTTTGCCTTTCAGTTCAGTTACATCACGTTTAAAGATGTTCGCTAACGATTGAAGGCCTTCAGCCGCGATCATATCATCTGTAAGATGCAGCTTTTCGGCAGCAGCAGGGCCACCAATCCATCCGGTAAGTACGTTAGATGTATTCGGTGCTTGTGTCCACCAGGTTGGTATTTTCTCATTGCTGAACAAGTAGCCCATCTTTTCTATTTCCTTGCCCGCAAGATTCATTGATTGGTTATCCAGCCAAAATGCATCACTGAATTCGAACAATATCTTGATAACTGACCCAAACCCCATCTGTTGTATGGCCGGGCTGTGTTCCGCAAGTGCAGGCAGGAAGGTTACAGCCCCCTGTTCACCTGCAGACGCTTTTAGCACGCCTAATGGGAGTGCTATTAATATCTTCTCTGCTTCGTATGTATCATTAGTTGTGATGGTCACTTTAACGTTTCCTTTGCTCCATTCTATCGTTTGTACAACAGCGTTCAGGAAAATCTCACCTCCTTTAGTTTTGCACTGTGAGCTTAGCCAACTTATTAGGTGGCAGTAGCCGCCTTGTACCCGGTGTTGGGCATTCTCTCCCTCATTTTGCCATTCATTTCTAAGAGCAAATGCACTGGCATCACGTGGGTCGGCTGTGTCGTAGCCAGACACAAATTGCCAAACTCCATCCCGTAAATCCTTGTACTTATTGCCGGGGAATTGCTCTTGTAGAAAAGCATCTATGTTAATATCATTTTCAAGTGCGTTCAGCTTAGCAATCAGCAGGTCCCAATCTTCAATTACCATGCTGTTTTGCTCGAAGTCACCGTTATTATAACGCCACATTGCGGCGTTTGCGCTTCGATAGGGGATAACTGCTTCTCTTAAAAGCTTTAACGTAATGGGCAGGTCGCCGTGTATAAATTCAGCGCCGAGTTCGGTATTTTTGAAGAAAGACTCATCGTTGAGTGTATGTATCCGTCCACCGGTTCGGTGCCTGGCTTCCAGTACCGTTACCTTTTTGCCGGCATCTGCCAGCAAACGAGCAGCCATAAGCCCGGCGGCACCAGCGCCAATTATAAGAACATCATTTTTCATAGCAGGTGCCGCAAGGTAAAACGATTAGTTGTAAAGTGCAAGATTCATGTAAGCGCCAAGCAAACTAACCGAGATTAACGCCTTACCGCGAGCCGAACGTGGATAAATAAAGCTTTCCCTGTTCGGGTATTACAATCCCCTTTGTTAATTTAGCAGGCTAGCATAAACGTGCGTTATGAAACAGTATTTTAAGATAGACGAGTGGAAGATCATCGAAGATGGCTTCGATCCAAAATATAATGAAGTTGCCGAGAGTGTATTTAGCTTAGGTAACGGTCGTATGGGCCAGCGCGCCAACTTCGAAGAGGCTTATAGCGGCAAAACCCTGCAGGGTAATTATGTAGCAGGCGTTTATTATCCGGATAAAACCCGGGTAGGCTGGTGGAAAAATGGCTACCCGGAATATTTCGCCAAGGTGCTTAACGCTGCAAATTGGATAGGGATAGATGTGGTTATTGACGGAGAGCAACTGGATATTGCCAAATGTGAGGTGATTAGCTTCAACCGTGAATTGAATATGCGGGAAGGTTACCTGAAGCGCAATTTTACAGTTCGCACAGCATTAGGTAAAGAGGTGCAGGTAGAGGCTATTCGCTTTTGCAGCATGGTCGACGATGAATGTGGTGCTATTAAATACACTATTACCCCGCTTAACTTAGAAGGAAAAGTATCCCTTACGCCGTATATAGATGGAGATGTTGTAAATAAGGATTCTAACTACGATGAGAAGTTTTGGGACGAAGTAAGCAAGCAAACTGATAACGATACAGCCTGTGTACAGCTGCGAACAAAAAAGACGGGCTTTGAAGTTGCCACCGCCATGAAGGTGACCGTGTTGCTGGATGGTAGCCCTGTCCATTTTAAGTCTGAAGCTGTTCTTAAAGAGAAGTACGCCGCAGTACAAATCACCCTAGATGCTAAACAAGGGCAACCTATATCGCTGATAAAGTACGCCACTAACGTGTCGTCTCAGAATTACCCGGCAGAAGAGCTAGTATCTAAAGCTCACGAACGCCTCAATACAATAGCTTCTAAAGGTTTCGATAAAATGCTTGAAGAGCAGGCAGCTGTATGGGCCGAGAAATGGAAGCACAATGATATAGTTATAGAAGGTGATGCGGCTGCACAACAAGGCATCCGGTTTAACATATTCCAATTGAACCAAACCTATACAGGGGAGGACGACCGGCTGAATATTGGCCCTAAAGGTTTCACCGGCGAAAAATATGGAGGCTCTACTTACTGGGATACCGAAGCGTATTGCGTGCCGTTTTACCTGGCAACAGCCGAGCAAAAGGTAGCCCGTAACCTGTTGCTGTACCGGTACAAGCAGTTGGGGAAAGCTATTGAAAACGCTAAGCTTTTGGGTTTTAAAGATGGTGCTGCATTGTACCCTATGGTTACGATGGATGGTACCGAATGCCATAACGAGTGGGAAATAACTTTTGAGGAAATACACCGAAATGGCGCCATAGCTTATGCTATTTACGACTATGTGCGGTATACGGGCGACGAATCTTACCTGGCCGATTACGGATTGGAAGTTCTGATAGCTATATCCCGGTTTTGGGCGCAGCGGGTAAACTGGTCGGAAAGCAGGGAGCGGTATGTTATGCTGGGCGTTACCGGACCAAATGAGTACGAGAACAATGTAAACAACAACTGGTACACCAGCACCATTGCAGTTTGGTGTATGAAGTATACACTGGAGGTTATCGGAAAAGTACAACAGGCAGATAGCACCAAATACCAGGCCCTGGCCGACAAGATCGGCTTTAATGAGGAGAGCGAGTCAGCTAAATTCAGCGACATTATAGCCAAAATGTATTTTCCTAAAGATGATAAATTAGGCATATTCCTTCAGCAGGATGGGTATTTAGATAAGGAGCAGATACTGGTTAAGGACCTGCCCGCAACTGACCGTCCGCTGGTACAAAAATGGAGTTGGGACCGGATCCTGCGTTCTGTATTTATAAAGCAGGCGGACGTATTACAGGGGCTCTACTTTTTTGAAGATGATTACGACCTGGAGACCATCCGCCGCAATTACGACTTTTACGAACCGAGGACCGTACACGAGTCATCGCTTTCACCTTGCGTGCATTCTATACTGGCTGCAAAGCTGGGTGATGTAGAGCGTGCTTACCAGTTTTATTTACGTACGTCGAGGCTCGATATAGACGATTACAACAACGATACCGAAGACGGTTGTCATATCACCTCAATGGCCGGTACCTGGATGTCGGTAGTGCAGGGTTTTGGCGGCATGCGGGTGAAGGATGGCCAGCTTCATTTTAATCCGCTGCTTCCGGCAGAGTGGAAGGCATTATCGTTTCAAATTGGCTTTAGGGGGGCGTTGCTGAATATCAGGATAACTAAAGAAGCTGTGATTATCAATGCCACAGGAGGTCAATTGAATATATTGGTGAACAACCAGGAAGTTACCGTGGAGCCGGGTACAGAGCTGAATATTGCACGATTGAAGTAATCGTAACCAACAAATTATGAAACTATTAATCTGTAATGGAACCGTCTAACCATAAGCTCATTATCTACCAACTATTGCCCCGGCTGTTTGGCAATACTAATACCACCAATAAATTCTACGGTTCGGTAGAGGAGAACGGCGTTGGTAAACTGAACGACATTAGCGATAAAGCATTGCAGGAGATTGCCGCAATGGGTTTCAGTCATGTATGGTATACCGGTGTAGTTGAACATGCCACCATGACCGACCATTCGGCGCTTGGTATCAAACCAGACGATCCTGATGTGGTAAAAGGCCGCGCCGGCTCGCCTTACGCCATCAAAGATTATTATGACGTTGCTACCGACCTGGCTGCTGATCCGGAGTTCCGCATTTCTGAATTTAAAGAGTTAGTAGGCCGTACGCATTCTGCCGGGCTAAAGGTGATTATTGATTTTGTACCTAATCACGTAGCACGTACCTATGCATCTGACGTGAAACCCAATGGCGTTCGTGACATAGGGGAAGACGATAATACAACGATCGCCTTTTCGCCCGAGAATGATTTTTATTACCTGCCGGGTCAGCATTTTAATGTACCTATTGGCTATAACCCTGGCGGGGATGAATTTAGTTCGCCTTTAAAGGATGGCAAGTTTGATGAATTCCCGGCAAAAGCTACGGGTAATGATGTATTCAGCGCCTCTCCAGGCATAAATGATTGGTTCGAGACTGTTAAGTTAAACTATGGCGTGTATATTCCGGGCGGGGGGCGCACTAACATTGATGGGCCAACTCCTCTGTGGCTAAAAATGGAGCATATTCTCAGCTACTGGGTTCAAATGGGCGTAGATGGTTTCCGGTGCGATATGATTGAGATAGTCCCGGTTGAGTTTTGGTCGTGGATCATCCCCAAGCTAAAGGAAAAGTATCCGCATCTCATCTTTATTGGGGAGGCTTACGCCAAGGGGCAGTACTCCAACTATATTCATAACGGGCATTTTGATTACCTGTATGATAAAGTTGGCCTCTATGATGCAATACGGAGCTTGACCTGCAATGAATGGGAGGCAAGCACCTGGCAGATAAATGATGTTTGGAACAACCATACCAGGGGAATTGATGAGCACATGCTCCGCTTTATGGAGAACCATGATGAGCAGCGGGTGGCCAGCCGCTTTTTCGCCAGCGATCCGTGGCTTGCTGTACCAGGGCTGGTGGTGAGCGCCACCTTATCCACCGGGCCGCTAATGATATACGCAGGGCAGGAGGTAGGCGAACCAGCTGAAGGTGCAAATGGTTTTAGCGGCGATGATGGCCGTACCACCATATTCGACTACTGGGGAATGCCGGAACTTCAAAAATGGGTAAACGATGATAAATTTGATGGCGGGGGACTTTCTGAAAATCAAAAATCCTTACGGGCATTTTACAGCAAGCTCCTTAATACTGTAAAAGACAACCGCGTTTTTGCAGAAGGTAGTTTTTATGAGCTGATGATAGCTAACGAACGCCAGCCTGGGTTTGATACAAAGCTTTACATCTATTTAAGGTATACCAGCAATCAGCGGGTAATGATTGTTGCCAACTTTAACAGGGAGGATCGCCAATTGGATGTGCAACTACCTCATGACTTGCTCGAACAAATTAATATAAGCGGTCATCAGGTATTTACGGATATGCTTACCGGGGCAACTTTTACTACAAATAACATATTTATGGGGATAAATGTCTCCATTACAGCTTCCTCTGCTTTATTGCTAAACTTCTAAAGGATAAGACAGAGTCGGTGCTAAAACATCGTCGTCTTACCGGGTGTAGCTGATACGAATCTGGATATCACCCGCCTTAACAATTATTAATATTGTAAATCTTCTTGCACAATCATCCTTATAACTACTTTGGCTTAATTATCGCTTGAATATTGGTTTAGAAATCGTTATTTAGCTGATTACTAATTGCAGATAAAAGAATTTTGAGCTTTGTTGAGTATAAATTAACAAGGCAGCACAGATATAGAAGTTTCACATGGAAGAAAAAGTACCTAATCCCGAGTTGTTAACAGCGCGCCTTCTGGTAACTGAGGACATTGTTGTTGACGAGGAAGAATTTCACCACCTTAATAACCCTGCCGATGGCATTAAACCCATCGTTAAAAAATATCTCGGCGTACCCAATCACGCCGAACAAAAAGGCAACAAGTTTATATTTACTGATGGTGATGCAAGCGTTGAGGTAACTATTGTTACCAAAGACATTATCAGGGTTCGTCTTGCACCGCACAGCGTTTTCCTGGAGGAGTTCTCTTACGCCGTACCCGAGCTGCCTTCTAAAGCCGTTAAATTTGAGCTTACAGAGAACGATTTAGAGTTTAGGGTATCTACCGAAGCTATAAACTGCCACATACGCAAACAAGACTTTTTTATCTCTTTCTCTGATAAGGATGACCACGTCACCAGTACCGATGCTGTGCCGATGCACTGGGAAGAGAACACCAAGTTTGGCGGCTATTACGTGTTCTGCACCAAAAAATGCGATACTAACGAAAGCTTTTTTGGCCTTGGCGATAAAGCCACGGAGTTTAATTTGCGAGGTAAAAGGCTGAAGAACTGGAATACCGATGCTTACTCTTACAGCTGGAACCAGGATCCGCTTTACCGCTCTATACCGTTCTACATTAGCGTAAACGAAGGGATTGCCCATGGTATTTTCTTCGACAATACGTTCAAAGCACACTTTGATTTTGGTGGTGAAGACACTACTAAAACCAGCTTTTGGGCAGATGGCGGCGAGTTACAATACTATTACATCCACGGCCCGCATATGATGGATGTGGTAAAGAACTACCACATACTTACCGGTACACACCCAATGCCCCCTTTATGGGCTTTGGGTTACCACCAGTGCCGCTGGAGCTATTACCCCGAAAATAAAGTAAGGGTTATTGCCAACGGCTTCCGTAAAAACAAGATCCCGTGTGACAGCATCTACCTTGATATAGATTATATGGATGGGTACCGCTGCTTTACCTGGAATAAAAAGTATTTCCCTGATCCGCGTAAACTTCTGGAAGATCTTTCTGCTAATGGCTTTAAAACGGTTGTGATCATAGATCCGGGAATTCGGGTAGATGATAACTACTGGGTATTTAAAGAAGGCAAGGAGAAGAAATATTTCTGTCGCCGCAGCGATGATTACTTTATGGAAGGCCATGTATGGCCAGGCCGTTGCCAGTTTCCTGATTTTACCAACCCAGAGGTACGTGCCTGGTGGGGAGACCTGTTTGACGAATTGGTGGACCTTGGTGTAGCAGGCGTTTGGAACGATATGAACGAGCCTGCGGTGTTTGGTTCGGGGACTTTCCCTGACGACGTGCGCCATCAATATGACGGCTATCGCGGTAGCCACCGTAAAGCGCATAATGTTTACGGCATGCAAATGGTGCGCGCCACCTACGAGGGTCTACGCAAGCAAATGAAGAACAAGCGCCCATTCACCATTACCCGTGCAGGATACGCTGGTGTACAGCGTTACTCATCTGTATGGACGGGTGATAACGTGGCGTCATGGGAACACCTTAAAATAGGTAACGTTCAGTTGCAGCGCCTTTCGGTATCCGGCATCTCTTTTTGCGGGACAGATATTGGCGGTTTCAGTGGCGAGCCTGATGGCGAACTTTTTACCCGCTGGATACAAATGGGTACGTTCTCTCCGTTTATGCGCGCGCACTCCGCGGGTGATACCAAAGAACGCGAGCCATGGAGCTTTGGCGAGCCGTTTACCAGCATCAACCGCAAATTTATAGAACTTCGTTATCGCTTGCTGCCTTATCTTTATTCGGCATTTTGGGAGCATCATCGCTACGGCTTCCCTATACTGAGGCCGGTTGTAATGCACGACCAAGCAACCGTGTCTAACCACTTCCGCCAGGATGAGTTCTCCTTCGGCGATAAAATATTGGTATGCCCGGTATTGGAGCCCGGTCAGCAAAGCCGTAAGGTATACCTGCCTAAAGGTACCTGGTACAACTTCTGGAGCCTGGAACCTGTAGAAGGCGGGCAGGAAGTTAGTGTTGCCACACCAATAGACATCATGCCGTTGTTTGTGAAAGCTGGATCGGTTATACCGGAATACCCAGTAATGCAGCATACCTCCGAGCGGCCGATAGAAGAAGTTAAGCTGAATATCTATTACAGCGATTATGAGGTAAACTCGTTCTTATTTGAAGATTATGGTGAGACATTTGCGTACGAACAGGATATCTATCTGGAAAAGAAATTTATTGTAAAGGGTACAGCTGATACGCTGGCCATTAAGCAAAGCATGGAAGGATTGTATACACCGAGGTACGAAGGCTACCACTTTAAGCTGAACGGCCTGCCATTTGTCCCAACTAAAATTGTAGCAGACGGTAAGGAGATAACCGAAATAGCTGTGAATGCTGATAAAACTTACGAGTTTAAGTTCCCTAAGAACTTCAAACAGATAGAGATATCAAAATAGTATCAGGCCCCGTGAGGGGCTTTATTGTTTAAACAGATGGAGTGTTTACCAAAAGTTTATTTGTACCGGCGCGTGCTAAATGCTAAGCTGTTTATTGATGCAAATTTTGATCAGTCAATCGATCTTGATATTATAGCAGGCGAGGCATACTTCTCTAAATTTCATTTTATCAGGATATTTAAAAAGGTTTACGGCAAAACGCCGCATCAATACCTTATATGGGTAAGGCTGCAAAAAGCCGGCTTGCTTTTACAAACTGGCTTGAGCATACCAAATGTATGTTTTGCCATAGGCTTTGAAAGTGTTAGCACCTTTACCACATTGTTTAAGGCATCTTTTGCTACAACACCCGGCACTTACCAGCAACAACAAATTGCGCGTCTGCAAGAGATGAAAGAAGCGCCTTTGAAGTTTATTCCTAACTGTTTTGCGCAAAAGAATGGCTGGATTAATAAATAGCAATTTTCGATAAGTCTGCCGGGTTGCTTAAAGTGATATTTGTTTAAACTAAACGAACATACAAAATGATCACCAAACTTAATCATGTAAGCGTTTTTGTGCTGGATCAGGACAGTGCTTACGATTTTTATGTAAACAAACTTGGCTTTAAGGTACATACTGATGCTGCGATGGGCCCCGGTATGCGCTGGCTTACGGTTTGCCCACCGGAGCAGCCGGACCTTGAAATATCATTAATGGCCATTGCCGAAGGTATGATGTTTAAAAAGGAAGCCGCCGAGCAGATGCGGGCCCTGGTTAGCAGTGGTACTTTTGGCTTCGGTGTTTTTGAGTGTAAAGATCTGATAGCGACTTACGAAGAGCTTAAGACTAAAGGTGTAGAGTTTACTAAAGAGCCAACAAAGGAGTTTTACGGTTTCGAGGCGCTTTTCAAAGACGACTCGGGCAATTGGTTCTCGTTGGGTCAGGCGGATACCAAGTAACAACAGCGCGCGCCGCAGGCAACGCAATTAAGCTGTTTACCAGCGATTAGTCGGCGCAAACACTATCGCAGTGTAACCGCCATTAGTAATTAGGGGATGAACTGTCCCGGAGTGTCCCGCTTTTTAGTGTCCCAACGTCAAAATTCAAGATCCTTATAAATGGTTTAGTCGGGTCGATTACAGTATATTGCGAGATTTATCTAAACTTTTTGTACTGTCCCGGGGTGTCCCGCTTTGTTGGCGTAAATAGCTGACATTTAATACAATATCTATTTTAGGTGGCCCGGCTGTCCCACTCTCAAAGCGGGACACCTGCGGCACCTTTTTGCTTAAGAGCCGTTGGCTTATAGCATTTGGTTTTTTGTATAACCGGAAACATCTACAGCCAATGTATGTTCAATAATTATATATTTGACAAACAGGAACCGTTTCCTGCAACCAACTAACCTGGCGCAGTCCGCTACATCTGATCATGGCAAAGCTAATTAAGAAACCCTCAGACGAATTGAAAGAATCAAAGCCAATTAAGATTAAGAAAGAACAAAAGCTGAAGAGTGAGAAAGAAAGCTGGCCGGAATCTGAAGAAGTAAAGGTTAAAAAGCCGGCAAAAAAAGCAACAACCGGCAAGGCGAAGGCTGCACCAGAGAATATTGTTGCGGAATCGCCGCAAATAATGTCAAATTCTGTTGAACCCTACAGCCGGTTTACTGATTTCGACATCGACCTGTTTAAATCAGGCAAGCACTTTAAGCTTTACGAAAAGCTAGGATCGCATGTAGTGGAGCATAATGGCATTACAGGTACTTACTTTGCCGTATGGGCACCTAACGCGCAGCATGTATCGGTTATTGGCAACTTCAACGGTTGGAACCGTGAGTCGCATCCGCTTAATTACCGTTGGGACGCTTCCGGTATATGGGAGGGCTGGATCCCAAATGTGGGTAATGGCGAAACATACAAATACTTTATCAAATCATCTACAGGGGAGAACCTGGAGAAGAGCGACCCTTTTGCGCTTCGCTGGGAATTGCCACCGCATACAGCTTCCATAGTCTCAGATACTTATTACGAATGGAGTGACCAGGATTGGATGGCTAAGCGCTATCAATACAATGCGCTGGATAAACCATGGTCGGTTTACGAGATGCATGTAGGCTCGTGGGCACGCAGTCCCGAAAGCCCGGACGAGTTCCTGAGCTACCGGCAGCTTGCCGAAAAACTGGTGCCCTACATAAAAGAGATGGGCTTTACACACGTAGAGTTCATGCCAATAATGGAGCACCCTTACTACCCAAGCTGGGGATACCAGATCAGCGGTTTCTTTGCAGCATCCTCTCGATACGGTTCACCACAAGATTTGATGTACCTGATAGAAGAACTGCACAAGGCTGATATAGGTGTGATACTGGATTGGGTTCCGTCCCATTTCCCCGGTGATGCGCATGCATTATATAATTTTGACGGCACGCATCTTTATGAGCATGCCGACGTACGTAAGGGCTTTCACCCGGATTGGAAGTCATACATTTTCAACTATGGCCGTAATGAGGTGAGGGCTTTTCTTATCAGCAATGCATTATTCTGGCTGGACCGTTACCATGTGGATGGCTTAAGGGTAGATGCAGTGGCATCAATGCTTTACCTCGACTACTCTCGTAAACATGGCGAATGGGAGCCAAACATATATGGTGGTAACGAGAACCTTGAGGCGATATCCTTTTTAAAGGAGTTCAACTCAACAGTATTCAGCCATTTTCCTGATGTGCAAACTATAGCTGAAGAGTCGACGTCCTTCAACGGCGTTAGCAGGCCGGTTTACACCGGAGGGCTCGGTTTCGGTATGAAATGGATGATGGGCTGGATGCATGATACCATCAACTACTTCGCGGAAGATCCTATCAACCGCAAGTACCACCAGGACAAGCTTACGTTTAGCCTGGTATACGCGTTTACCGAAAACTTTATGCTGCCCTTCTCTCACGACGAGGTGGTATACGGTAAAGGCTCAATGCTGGGCAAAATGCCAGGTGACGATTGGCAGCGTTTCGCTAACCTGCGCCTGATGTACAGTTTTATGTATACACATCCCGGCACTAAATTACTGTTTATGGGCAGCGAGTTTGGTCAGACCGCGGAGTGGAACTTCCAGCAATCGCTTGACTGGCACTTGCTGCAGTATGATAGTCACAATGGTATTAAAGAAGCGGTAAAAGCTATCAATCACCTTTATAAGTCTGAACCGGCGTTATACGAACGGGCATTCGACTGGACAGGCTTTGAATGGATTGATGCCAGCAATCTGGCAGACTCAATAATTGTTTACTTACGAAAAGGAGTAGACGCTGCAAACGACCTGGTAGTCGTGCTGAACATGACACCTGTAACGCGAAGCAATTACCGCATAGGTCTGCCCGCAAGCGGCACATGGAGTGAGATATTCAATTCAGATGCTACAGCTTACTGGGGCAGTGGTTCGCTCAATACAGAGCCAATAGTTTCTGAAGCTCAAGCGTGGCACGGAAAAGAAAACTCAATGCATGTAAATGTTCCCCCATTGGCAGTTTCTATCTTCAAGAAAACACAAGCAGCAATTAAAGCGGAATAAACGTATGAGTGGAAAGTTTTTTTATCTATACCTTATAGGTGGCTTTGCAGCACTTGCGCTGCTTATTTACGAGTTAATAACTGCTTCTGGTGACGTAAATGGCAGAGGTGTGCTCTTCTATATTATTCCAACTATTTTGTTGTTTTATATGGCTTATAAAACGTGGCATGTAAAAAACGATCAGGAGCTGATGTAAGCTCCTGATCGTTATTCAGCTTCTAATTGAGCTTTAGCTTGTGCAATTTTATCAGCTTCTTCTTTAGGCAGCTCAGGATATTGCATTTTTAATCCTTTTAGTGTCTCGAGGATAATAGAGGAAATAGCAATCCGGGTAAACCACTTTTTATCTGCCGGTACCACATACCACGGGCTGTCAGTTGTGCTTGTTTCCTTGATGGCCTGTTCGTACGCGTCCATGTAATCGTCCCAACGTTCACGTTCTTCAAGATCACCAAAAGCAAACTTCCAATTCTTCTCCGGATCTTCTATCCGTGCAAGAAAACGTTTCTTTTGTTCTTTTTTGGATAGGTGCAGAAAGAACTTGATAATTACTGTGCCTTCGGCATTAAGGTGTTTCTCAAAGTTTCTTATGCTTTCGTATCTCTGCTCCCAAAACTTTTTCTTAATGTCTTTTACATCTGTAATACGTGGGATGCTCTCTTTCAGAATAAACTCCGGGTGCACTTTTGTAACCAGCACATTCTCGTAATGCGAGCGGTTGTGTATACCTATGCGTCCGCGTTCTGGCAAGGCCTTGTAGTGCCGCCACAAAAAATCATGCTCATAATCTTCGCTGGTCGGCTGTTTAAAACTGTAAACCTGGCATCCTTGAGGATTTAAGCCAGACATGGTGTGTGCTATAGCACTGTCCTTACCTGCAGCATCCATCGCCTGAAAGATCACCAGCAACGAATAGCTGTTAGCCGCATACAGCTCCGTTTGAAGCTTGGCAGTTTGCTTAATCAGATCGCTTAGCAGCTCTTCCGATTCTTCTTTTTTGAATCCTGCGGTGTCGTCAGTTTCCAGCTTATCCAACGAAAACTTTTCGGTATTTACTATCCTGAACCGGTCGGCAATTTCCTTCATCTTTATTTCTTTAATTCACCTGTTTCACGTAACATACATCCGTTAGTACGCCGTGCATTGTAGAGCGCGTTTCCGGTATGCTTAAATGAGTAATAGATGTGCAGCTTATATGTTTTCAGAATATTGATGTTTTGCCTAAAACAAAAAAGCCCTGCAATAAACGCAGGGCTTTTATATCTAGAAGTTTTGTGATTTACAACTTGCCAATTTCCTGTACCAGGTCAATTAGTTTGTTTGAATAACCCCATTCGTTATCGTACCAAGATACAACCTTAACAAAGTTCTCGTTCAGAGCGATACCGGCTTTAGCATCGAAGATAGAAGTGCGAGAATCGCCTTTGAAATCTTCTGATACTACTTCGTCTTCAGTGTAACCTAAGATACCTTTTAATTCACCTTCAGAAGCTTCTTTCATAGCAGCTTTAACAGCATCGTATGAAGTCGCAGTTTTAAGGCGAACTGTTAAGTCAACTACAGATACGTCAGCAACCGGAACACGGAATGACATACCAGTAAGTTTGCCTTTAAGTTCCGGAAGAACCAAGCCAACAGCTTTAGCAGCGCCGGTTGATGAAGGGATGATGTTCTGGTAAGCACCACGGCCACCTCTCCAGTCTTTAGCAGACGGGCCATCAACTGTTTTTTGAGTAGCAGTTACTGCGTGGATAGTGCTCATCAAACCTTCTTCGATACCAAATTTATCGTTCAGTACTTTAGCAATAGGGGCTAAACAGTTGGTAGTACATGAAGCATTAGAAACTATGTTCTGATCTGCTTTAAGTTGTTTGTGATTAACACCCATTACAAAGGTAGGGGTATCATCTTTTGCAGGCGCGCTCATTACTACTTTTTTGGCGCCAGCATCAATATGTTTTTGAGCTGTTTCCTGGGTAAGGAACAAGCCGGTTGATTCGATAATTACTTCAGCACCTACTTCGCTCCATTTAAGGTTCGCAGGGTCTTTTTCAGCAGTTACACGGATGGTTTTACCGTTTACTACAAGGTGGCCGCCTTCTACAGCAACGGTACCTTTGAACTGCCCGTGGGTCGAATCGTATTTCAGCATGTAAGCCATGTAATCCGGCTCAACAAGGTCGTTAATACCTACTACTTCAACGCCTTCTCTTTCAATGGCAGCGCGGAAAGCTAAACGGCCGATACGGCCAAAGCCGTTAATTCCTATTTTCATGATTTTATTAATTTTTATTTGAATAATACGTCAGCAAATTGTTTATAGGTTCTTTTATGATGCCTGCTATTGTTATACCGGCGGCTTCGGCAGATTCATTCAAGTGCTCTTGAAAGTTAAACGCCACCGATCCGGCGAAATGAACAGGCGCCCCTGGATGTTCTTTCTGCAAAGGTAACAAATAGGTGTTAATCAGCTTAGTGAAACCTGTTTTAATGATATTGCGCAGATAAACATCGTCCTTATTTTGCAAGTAAAACTCAGAAAACGAGCTTAAATACAAAGCGGGCTGTTTTTGGCGGTATACTTTTTCCAGTAAGGTCTTACGGTCGGCATCGTAACTATGTTCAAATTTCTTGCGGAGATTTGATGGAAGGGTTTCGTTCATAAAACTTTTGATCAGTTGCCGGCCTAGCCAGTTGCCCGATCCTTCATCTGCTAAAATATAACCCAATCCGTAGTTGTTTGGTTTTACTTTTTTGCCGTCGTACCATGCCGCGTTGCTGCCACTTGCACAAATGCTTACAATACCCGGGTTGTTTTTACAACAGGCAATTGCTGCCGCGGCTATATCATGCTCTACAGATACCTTAGCAAACTTGAAAAATGAAGAAAGGGCGTTATGAACTACCCGCTGCCGCTCGGGCGAAGATGCACCTGCACCAAAGAAGTATATACGCCTTATTTCCTCCGCATGATGAATGAGCGTTATATTGCGGTTAAGCAGTTGAAGTATGTACTTTTCGTCGTTAAAGTACGGGTTTATTGCATTGGTATTAAAAGATGCAATTGTCCGTTCCTTGTCGGCTAGTCGCCAACCTGCATTGTTAGAGCCGCTATATACAACTGCCAGCATTTATATTGATAGGATTTCTGACATCTGCATCAAATCCTCTTCCAGTTTAAATGTATGTTGATTTAACGCTTCCTCCAGGCTGGTAAGTTTAATGTGGTTTGCCTCCAGGCCAACCATCATTTGTGATTTGCCGGCAAGCAGAGCGTTCACTGCTGCAAAGCCTAAGCGGCTTCCTAATATCCTGTCGAATGCAGATGGGCTGCCTCCACGTTGCAAGTGACCCAAAATGGTTACCTTAATATCGTAGAATTTAACCTGAGCGCGAACACGTTCGGCAAGGTCATACACACCACCGGTTTTATCACCTTCCGCAACAATAACTATACTGGAAGACTTCTTGTTGAACTGACCTGCTTTTAGATTTTCTATAAGCTCATCTATTGCCGTAGCTCTCTCCGGCAGCAGTATTGCTTCTGCACCGCAGGAAATACCCGCCCGCAAAGCTATAGCACCCGAATCCCGGCCCATCACTTCAATAAAAAACAAGCGATCGTGTGCATCAGCAGTGTCACGTATTTTATCAATAGCTTCTATTACAGTATTTGTAGCTGTATCGAACCCAAGGGTATAAGTGGAACCGTAAAGGTCATTATCTATAGTACCGGGCACACCTATCACAGCCATATCCGGAAATCTCTTAGAAAAGCGCAGCGCACCGGTAAAGGTACCATCGCCACCAATTACTACAAGAGCATCAATGCCGCGTTCTTTAGCGTTTTTATAGGCCAACTCCATTCCTTCATCACTACGGAACGGAAGGCAACGAGCGGTTTTTAAAATAGTGCCACCCAGGTTCAGGATATTACTTACCGAACGGGTGTTCATGTCATACATGTTGTTGTCGATAAGGCCCTGGTAACCCTGCCTGATACCAACAACGTCCAGGCCGTTATAAATGGCAGTACGAACTACCGCTCTGA
The DNA here is from genome assembly GCF_003432065.1 of Mucilaginibacter terrenus. Taxonomy (NCBI): domain Bacteria; kingdom Pseudomonadati; phylum Bacteroidota; class Sphingobacteriia; order Sphingobacteriales; family Sphingobacteriaceae; genus Mucilaginibacter; species Mucilaginibacter terrenus. The sequence goes on from NZ_QWDE01000007.1 coordinate 76,773, forward strand.
TGCAAGGGTTCATTCCCGGTGCGTCGCCGCCCGAAGTAAGCACCCCGATCTTTGAAATTTTATGCATATGTATACATTAAAATTAGTGGCACGAATATAAGGTGTCAAAATTACACACCATTAATTATTTTATTTTTTTTTGGATTAAGATTTAAGACTATATATTTAAACCTTTAACTTAATACACTAAGGGTGGAAGTAAAGTTACCTACATTTGACTCGGTTTTCTCTATCGACTGCGTAATTTTTGGCTTTGAAGCGGGAGAATTAAAAATATTACTCATCGAACGTAATGAGGAACCATTTAAGGACTGGCTGGCCTTGCCGGGCTATATTGTTGAGCAGGATGAAAGTATTGATGATGCAGCCGAGCGTATACTTTACGAACTTACCGGCTTGCGGGACTTGCATATGCAGCAATTTCACACGTTTGGAGAAGTAAAAAGGCACCCGCAGGGCCGGGTTATTACCGTTGCTTACTACGCACTGATACGCATAAACGGCCAGAAAGAGTTAAAGCCGGTTACGCAATACGCAAAATCAGCGTTTTGGCACCCGGTAAATGATCTGCCTAAGTTGGCGTTCGACCATAGTGAGATATTTAACACCGGGTTTAATAAGATCCGCCGCAGGTTGAACTACCAACCTATTGCATTTGAGTTATTGCCTGAGAAATTTACACTAACCCAACTACAGTCTTTATACGAGGCTGTACTCAACAAAAAGCTGGATAAGCGTAATTTTCGTAAAAAGATGCTGAGCTATGGTTTCCTTAAAGAACTTGATGAGAAGCAGAAAGGCGTATCGTACAGGGCGGCTAAGCTCTATAAATTCGATCGTCGAAAATACGCAAAGATTTTTCAGAACGAGCTGAATCTGGTTCAGTAAACCGATAAACAGGGGCTTTTAAAGCCCTTTTTTGTTAATATACCTCCTTTTACCATGAGACGCGTTTTATCTATTATTTTCTTTTGCTTTGTTTTTGCACTAACAGCTAGTGCACAAACCAAATCGTTAACAGAGCTGCAGCAAAGGTTTGTCGACCTTCGTTTTGGTATGTTTATCCACTTTAACATGCCTACGTACAACAATGCCGACTGGCCTGATCCTGAAGCATCTCCTGCGTTGTTTAATCCTAAGAAGCTGGATTGTAACCAATGGGCTAAAGCAGCCAAATCTGCTAACATGAGTTATGGTTGCCTTACTACAAAGCACCATAGCGGCTTTTGTATTTGGAACACTAAAACAACTGATTATAGCGTGATGAATAGCCCTTACAAAAAGGATGTGGTAAAGCAATTTACCGACGCGTTCAGAGCTAAGGGATTAAAGGTTATGCTGTACTACAGCATTTTAGACACTCACCATAAACTTAGGCCAAACAGCATCACGCCAAAACACTTCGAGATGGTGAAAGCACAATTAACAGAGCTGCTTACCAAATACGGCAAAATAGAAGCATTGATAATTGATGGCTGGGATGCGCCCTGGTCAAGAATTTCTTACGATGACATCAATTTTGAAGATGTTTACCACCAGGTGAAGTCCCTGCAGCCCGAATGTGTTATAATGGACCTTAATGGTGCAAAATATCCGGCTGAAGGCTTGTTCTATACTGATATTAAGACCTATGAAATGGGTGCAGGTCAGCGGATATCTAAAGAAACCAATAGGATGCCGGCACTTGCCTGCCTGCCAATAAATAGCGCCTGGTTTTGGAAAACCGATTTCCCAACTACTCCTGTAAAGGACGCTGCCAAGCTGGTTAGTGAAGACATAATCCCGTTAAACAAGGTTGATTGTAATTTCATCCTGAATGTAGCACCTAATAGAGACGGGCTGATAGATGATAATGCGCTGACGGCGTTAAAACAAATAGGTGGTTTGTGGAAGAACGACGGACCGGCACCTAAACTTGCACCCACAGGAGCCCCGATAATATCTACCAACCTGGCTAAAAACAAGCCGGCAAACTCCAGTTGGAGCGACGATATGAACATTATGGACTTTGCTAACGATGATGATTTTATATCATCCTGGACGTCCAATTCTGCTGTTGAAAAGCCATGGTACGAGGTTGATTTTGGTAAGAATACCGACTTTAACGCTGTGGTTATATCCGAAGAGAAACCTAATATAACCAATTACCGTATAGAGTACTTGCAAAATGGCGTTTGGAAGCCTATACCAACTGCAGAAAACGGCAGCAGAGTAAAGGTGAACCGCTTTGATAGGGTGTATGGGGATAAAGTGCGTGTTTGGATTGACAAAGCAGACCACCAGGTATCTATAGCGGAGCTAGGCGTTTACAACGAGCGTCGTTAGTCGACAAGCGGCTACTCCGGTCCGCTATAGAGTTGCAAAAACTTTTAGCGGACGTAGCCGTTTTATGATTTAATTCTAAAAACCAACAATTGAGCCGATACGCATTTTTTAGAAATCTTGTTGTTGCACTGGTACTTATGTTTACCTCATTAAACGCCGGGGCTTATTCAATACTTGCTCATGAAGCGATTATAGATGCTTCCTGGCAGCCATCGATCGTACCTTTGCTAAAGCAGAAGTATCCTAACATAACGGATGCAGATATTAAGAAAGCACATTCGTATGCTTACGGCGGTGCAATGGTTGCGGATATGGGCTATATGCCTTTTGGTAATGGGTTTTTTACCGATTTGCTGCATTACGTAAGGAGTGGTGACTTTGTACAGGCGCTGATTCGTGATGCCCAAAATGTTAATGAGTATGCATTTGCGTTGGGTGCTATGTCGCACTATATGGCTGATAAATATGGACATTCACTGGCAACAAACCGTAATGTTCCGCTAATATATCCTAAGTTAAAGCAGAAGTTCGGCAATGAGGTAACTTACGCAGAAGATCACACCTCACATAGTCGTATGGAGTTCTCGTATGACGTGTTACAAACAGGGCGGGGTAGTTATACAAGCGAGGGATACCACGACTTTGTAGGCTTTAATATTGCTGTTCCTGTACTGGAAAAAGCTTTTTATGAGACCTATGGCCAGGAGCTAACCTCTATATTCTCGAATATAAACGGCAGCATAAACAACCTGAGATGGGGTGTGCGTAACCTTTTTCCAAAGCTTACAAAATCAGCTTTCAAATCGCATAAAGACGAGATATTGAAAATGAACCCCGACATGACGGCCAAGAAGTTTCAATATAAAATGAGCAAAAAGAGCTTTAGGCTGGAGTATGGCAAGAATATGCAGCAGCCAAAATTCTTCGCCCGTCTGGCTGTTTTTTTCATCAGGATATTGCCTAAAGTTGGCCCCCTCAAAACGCTTAAATATGTATCCCCTGGCAAAGAAGGCGAGAAATTATTTGCGCAAAGCTTTGATTCTATATTAGTTAACTATAATCTGGCATTGAAGAAAGTGGATAGTGAGTCGCTTGTACTACCTGATATCGACTTTGATACAGGCCACAATACTGCCTTAGGAGAGTACCCGCTTGCCGACAATACTTACGACCGTTTGCTGGTGAAACTTCAAGAGCAAAAGTACAAGAATATCACCCCTGAACTGCAGCAGAGCATAGTGAGTTACTATAAGAATGCTGACACATCAGCATTGGCCCGCAAGAAAGTAAAGGATGGTGATAAGGTGATCCTGGCGCTGCAAACCATCAGGAAATTGAAGGGTGGCTCTCAGGAGCCTTTAAAACCGATTGAAAACCCGAACGGGTCAACGGAGTAGTAATTTGCTTATAGATAGCTATTTACTTGTTTGTTTTCTTGGGCGAATCGCCAAAGTCTATTTGTCCAGGTTGCGCGGCGACTATCTCGGGCCTGCCTTTATGCATCTCTAATACGCCGGTAACGCACATCTGCTTTCCCGTTAAATTTGCCCAGTCAAGCACAATTTTGTTGCCTTTTACAGCTATTGTGTACTTCTGGCGCGGGTAGTCGCCGCCCATGTTAATAAGCGTGAGGGTGTCGCTAAATATCTTAATGGATGATACAACATCGCAGAGGGTCTTGGTCTTACCCAAGTTAGCCTGGAACTCTTCGGCATTAAAGCTGTTTTGCGCAGATGCCCTGCCGGCAAGGCCAGCCAGTATGATTATTGTATAAAGAATTCTTTTCATGGTGATAAATATACGGGAACAACAGGGAATATCTCCCTAAGTTTTCATAAGCAAAAACCTTCAAAAACCACATTTTTTTCGGCAGGTTATAAAGATTGTGCAAGCGCAAACTTTACATAGAGCAACCTATCACATTTTTTTGCACTCTTGCCGTTTTCCGGAACACTAAGTAGGTGGTTTATCTTTTGGAATTTGTGTAACGGGATTAACATCGCTATCTTTATTAAAGCAGATTATACAACCTATTCAGGAAGATATCACCTGTAATTGCTGTATCTATTCAGGAGGTTTAAGAAACTTTGTCAGCAAGCGAAAGGTTCATACAAATATACGGCTTTAAGACGATAATCATGATCTACATTACTCAACTCATTTACATCAAGCCGGGACAGGAGGAAGTTTTTCACCGGTTTGAGGATGTTGCCATCCCGATCATCGCAAAGTATAACGGAACTCTGCTGATGCGTTTACGGCCTAACCATGCATCGTACATCGAGACGAGCATTGATAAGCCTTATGAAGTCCACCTGGTAGAGTTTCCTGCCGAAGCAGACTTTGAAAACTTTATGCGTGATGAAGAACGCAAACAGTTCCTGCACCTTAAAGAAGAATCTATCAAGGCGGTGCTGCTCATCAAGGGAACGAAGTTGTAACTACGTGTGTTACGCCACTTCAATCCAGCATAAATAACCTGAACTTAGCTTGCGTTGCTACGGGAGCATCTGCAGGATAGGTGGTGTAATTAAGGGTGAGCGTGTGGTCACTCACGTTATAGGTGGCGTTCTCAAAAACCTTCTCGCTTGAGGGGGTTACAACAGGTGTGTTGGTACCGTTAGTTTCTATCTTTTGGGAAATTGTGATGGCTAGTTTATTACCATCTATTCTATAGGTTCCCCTTAAATTGAGCTGATACTTTGGGGTATTGCTCTGTTGTGAAGCATCCAGTTGTACAAAGATCATCTGAAACTGGTTACCTCCGTAAAACTGTAGATTGGTGATTGTGGATCCGGGGGATTCATCAATTTTTAGCCAGGTTCCTTCAAGCGTAGTGGCGCTGGATTTTACCGGGTTGCTATTTTCTTTTTTACAGGACGCTGCCAACAGGCAGATGCATAACACAGTAAAAGCTTTAAGGAAGGTTGTAACAGCGCGCTTCATAATAGTGGTTTTCCTGATATTACGTTAGCTAACAACAGTTTGCTACAGTGCAGGTTAAATAACAATAAGCTATTTTATTAGCGTACCTCAACATTTTTTAACTGCGCTGTAAACTTAGCCATAGAACGCGCGGAGATGCTCCAGTCCGGTGCCTTTATTTTACCCCACGCTTTTGGGTTATCATACAGGTTAAAGTAACAGGCACCAAAAACATGAGGATTATCGTTTATTGTTTTAGCAGCACCGGCCAGCCATTTGTCCTGGTATGCTTCGGGGCCTTTTACACCAAATTCAGTGATGAATATTGGCTTATCTGAAAACCGCATCCGGTAGAATTTACGGTTGAACGCGCTGCTGAACGATTCCTGTTTGTTTGGGTCGGTTATGTTCTTGTCTGGCAGGCCGTATATAGCAACGCTGATGAAGTCCACCACGTCATCCCCCGGCCAAAAATCTATTGAGCCCCTGTCACCTGCCGGACCCCAAACCTTTTTAACGTTTTTTGGCGGGCCTCCTTCAAACAGCATAAAGTAACGATAGGCTTGTATATATTCAGCAGGATCCTGGCTCTGCCAGGCATAACGGTGTATGGGTATCTCCATTTCGTGCATCCAACGTAGCAGTACTTTCTGGTTCGTTAATGCCAGCACTCTGAACAGTTTCCTTATTACTTTATCGTACTTGCCCGACAGGATACTCCTGGTAACTACACTATCTGCTACCCCGGTAGTGTCTCGCCATGGCTCCATGGTAACTATTACATCACGGTGGCGGTTCACAATCTCCATAAAGGTTTTTTCGAAAGTACCCCGTTGCACATCACCCAGGTCTACAAAAATGTGCTCAATGGTTATTTCTTTTTGATGAATGAGCTTCCGGTTTGGGTCAAAAGCTCCTATCTGCAAAGTTGTACGCTTGGGCTTGGGCGGGTCTTTGGTTATATAGTTTGCAGACGAATAAACCGTATTAGCGTACTTGTTCATATACGCAAGCTGGTTGGTTAGCCATTCTTGCTTAAAGTACCCCTTTGCGCCATCATCAGCGCCAATTATTAAGACCGGAACGTTTAAAAACCTTAACCTGTGCAGTTTTGCCTTAAGCATATCAGGTATGGTTTTAGCAAAGGGGTAAGAGGTTGTGCTGTACTCCGACGGGCTGCCAAGGGTAATGCTCGCGTAATCGACGTTAGCAAGGCCCGGCCAGTACTCTGTATCTCCCGGATAGCCGGATGGCCCCCAAACAATTTTTACTTTGGGAGCATCTTGCTTCATTAGTTTCGCTACGTGATTAAAGGCAGCAATATAGTCGGTAGAAGAATGGAGCTGCCAGGGATACATGTACGCGTTCACTTCCATATCAGGCGCCCAGCGTATGTACACCTGGTGACCACTTTTTGCCACCAGCCTGGCAAGCTTGGTAAATTTACCATCAAAATCTCCTTCGTTCACCGCATCAAGCACACTGCGGTCGCCTGATGGGCCTTTAAGCCAGGTTTCAATGGTGATCAACACATCATGGTTAGTCAAAGCCGCTTTAAGCAGCTTGTCGTCAAACCAAAATGCGGTGTTTTTAAAAACTACGTCGTAATGTTCAATATTACCAAGCGTCCGGTTTTCTTCAGGCTTGTTCCTGTCAAACAGGGCTACTACCGGTTGCGTAGTTTTGTAACAATCGTTAACCAGGTAAGAACCAATTAACGGTCTCGCAAATACAAACGCTGCTATTAAAATAACCGCAATGGTGCCAAGAATAATGTAAAACGTGGTTGCCTTATTTTTCACTTTTCTTATCTGCTTTTATATCATCGTTAAGCGGAATGTTCAGGATAGAGCTTGCATCAACAATATCGTTGCCTTTTGCTGCTATAAGGTAAAGCCTGTACGATTGCATGTTCCATGGTATGGTTACGTATACTCTCGGGCCTTTACCTACTTCCTGTATGTCCACAGGTTTGCCCCAGCCATTAGTGCGTACCAGGTACCACTCAAAGGTCATGTTCCTGGCCGAGTCTACCGCCAAGCTCCATTTATCTCCGCTATACACCATGGCGTTGTAAGGCAAGCTGTTGCCGCCTATTGCTGTTAATGCCGGCCTCAGGATCTTAACCGGCGGCAGGGCTTTGTAGGCAATACCACCATGCCAGCTGGCGCTTATCAGCCCTAAGTAAGGCTTGTTTCGCCCCCAAATGTCCTTCAGCCCATCAAACGTTACTATTGATGCTGTTTTTTGGTCCTGCCAGTTGGCATAGAACACACCACCCGCCGGCAGCGGAAGGCTTTGCATAGCTTTGGGGTTTAAACTGCTGTAGAAATACGGTGCTTTTAAGTTTGTAGTAACCTTTGTTAAAGCTGCCCTGTCGCCTACAATTAAACCAAACGCGTCAAGCTCCGGCACCTGTGAATGCATTAACGCCATAGATCCATCAACGGTAGGCCCGGCGGTAAGATCTATAGTAACCGGCCGGCTGCTGTCCGCCGCTTTAATGGATTTTACCAGTTTTTTAACCCATTGTATGTAGTTGTACTGGGCATAAGGTAATTGCGATGCTGCATAGTAATCGGTTAATTGCTGTAAAGCGTTATTACCTATGTTCCACGCGTGAATGGCCTTATTGCCCTTGTTATCCTTTACGGTTTTAACTATTGTTTTTTCCAGATCGTCAAGTACATTCGTGTCATATATAAATGCCGAAGGGTAGGGGATCCAAAAACTGTAATCGATTTTCATCCCTTTTTGCCGTGCTACATCAAAGGTAATGTGGTCGTAAATGTTTGGTCCGTAAATTTTAACTGTATTTACACCCACAACCTTCATCTCGTCAAAATCACGCTCTATAGTTTGCTTGTTAAGCGGGAAAAGGTTTTTAAACCAGAACTGCCCTTTAGTATAAATTACCCCCTTAGTTTCGGGGTAGTAGTTAGGCGTGCGTGCTGCAGCGTTTACCTGTATAAGCGAATCTACATTAATGTTGTCTGCCGCAAGGGTATCTGTTGCGTTAACGGGTTTGCTGTTTTGCTGGCCCATAACACGCAATACCCCGGCTTTATCAACATGGGTGTAATTGAGCAGCGTATTACCATCTGCCGGGGAGGATTTGCTTATTTTAACTCCCGGCGGCGTTGCAGAAACCTGTACAGTGTTCTCGTCTGACTGCTTTGCAATGTAAATACAGGTGCATATAACCAACACGGTAACCAATAGGCTCACCCGTCTTATACCGGCGTATATTTGCCTGCGCAATAACCAGAAGCGCTTTTTGAAGTACTTTACATAGCTGTAGGTACTTGATACCACGTAGTGGTTTTTAGAGTACTCCTTAAACTTGAGCTCTGAGCTGGCCATGAGCATAAAAGCCATAAACAGGCAGTTAAGGCTGGCAATGCCGGCCATAAAAAAGGTAAAAGGATTCCAATCGTTATACAGGCCGTAAAATATCGCTGCTACTGATATTACTATAACAGCAATGTTCGGCATGTTAATGCCCAGGTTCTTTTCTTCCCGTATGTCCTTCGGGGTGGGTATGTACGGTACATTTTTCCTGATGATAGTATAGAGGAAGCCGAGTATGAATACCCACCACGAACCGATAAGCAGCAGCCCCCCAACAATGTGGAAGCCACGTTCTTCGTCTTCCATTACCCATTGCTGCACGTAGTGCCTAATCAATACAACCGACGTGATAAAGGGTATGCTGATTACAAGGAAATCGGAAAAATCTATCTTAAGCGGATAAACATCGGCAAAGAGGGATATAACCGGAATGCAGAAGTTAATGAGAAACACGAATCCGGAAAGATAGAACAGCGGCAATAACCCGTAATGCAGCTTTTGCCGCCAGGTAAACTTGGTGAAAAGCTTTACATAAGATGTTACCAGTAACTCGAATACACCGCGCGACCATTTGATCTGCTGTTTGTAGTAGGCAGAAAGAGTTGCTGGCACCAGGCCGCGGGCAAGTACCTGCGGTACATAAACAGATTTCCAGTTTTTGGCGTGCATTTGCATGGCCGTGTGCATGTCTTCAGCAAGGCCCGCTGCGTGCCCGCCAATTGATTCCAGCGCGGTACGCCTGAAGGTACAGTTTGCACCAATGGCCTGCACGGTGCCGTAGCTGTTCATGCACATCATCATGGGCCCGTAAAACTGGTAGGTTTGCTGTGCAGAGCCTTTAGCAATCCAGCCGGTATCCTGATTGTAGTAAGCTTGTACCACCTGTACATACCCTACCTCAGGGTTGTCAAAATGAGACACGATCGGGTCCAGGAAGTTCGGGAACGGTACGTGGTCCGGATCAAGCACAACGCACAACTCACCTTTAGACTGCCGAAGCGCGTTATTAATATTACCTGCTTTAGCATCAACCTTAATAGTACGAGTAACGTGGTGAACGCCCAGCTCTTTACAAATACCCTTCAGGTACTGGTCGTCAGCCTCATCGCATAAGTAAGTTTCATGCGGATAGGTAATGGCTTGTATAGCGGTAAGCGTTTCAATAATCATTTCATAAGGTTCGCCCTTAAAAAAAGTAGTGAAAATATCCACCGTGTATTGCCTGGTGGTTGGCGGTGTTACGGGTACTTTAATTGCCCAGTAGTGGTACCACTCGTAAAGGATCTTAAAAAAGGTATAAACAAATGTGGTTATCAGTAACCAGTACAGCGGACGATAACCTACAACTTTATTCCTGAGTAAGCTATCCATGAAAAAGCCCATGCATATAAAACCCATTACGATCATCAACCGTAATGTTATTTGCTGCTGGCGCGTCGGGTTTTTAACTGGCTTTACACTCATGGATTGGTCAGCACGTAAAAAGGGGTATTTGATGTAGCAACATAGCCGTGTTCATTATAAACGTAAACGAATAAACGATAAGGGCCTTCCTTCGATGGAGTGGTAAACCTGATCTCGTCTCCCGAGCCTTGTATGGAGTTCGTTATCTCTATTGGCTTATCCTCTCTGAAAGTTCTATTGGGCTTAAACCAGTCTTCTTTGTACAGTTTCCATTTGTAGCTCAGGTGGCCGTTGTTGGTGCCGTTTATATAAACAGCGGCAGGATATTCGGTATTTGTTTTTAAAAGAATATTGTCGTGCGCGCCTTTATAATTTACCAGCGTAAACTTAATGTCGGGTGCGTGAGCTGTAGCTTTTTTACCCGTCCAAATATTCTGCATTACGTTAACAGCTTCAGTTTTGTAGCCAAGTTCGTCAAACATGCTGAACCAGGTTGGGGTAAACTCCTGCTTTTGGCCCCAGTAGAACACCATGGAGCCCAAAAACCTGGAATTATTTGCAGGCATGTAGTTTTTGTAAATAGACATGTACTGCTCCGCTTTTTTTGAACTGGCATCTTCTACGTATGAACCCCAGATGTTTTGGCTTTGGTATACCCACGGTCCTTCAACGCCCCACTCGGTAATCAGGAACGGCCCATCCCAAAACCAGTTAAAATCGTCCAGGTCTTTTTTTAGGGTAGCGATAGCGCCAAAAATGTTGAAAGATACAAAGTCGATATTAGTCCTGAGCTTGATATTGGTAAGATTCTTTTTTTGGAAGGACATTACCGTTGTAGTAACCGGGTGGTTAGGATCAATCCGGTGAAAGGTGTTCACCAGGTCACCAAACGTGGTATAAAACGCGTTGTAATTAGGTTTCAACGGAAAAGCCAGCTCGTTGCCCAGGCACCATGCCAGTACAGCAGGATGATTTTTGTACCGGTTTACAAATTTGGTAAGTGCGAGTAAGTTGGCCTTAACTTTAGCGCCATCGCCGTAAAAACCCGAAATGTCATCGCTGGGCGGCAAAGGGAGCCCAACAACCACCGCAAGATGATTAGCTTGTGCCGAATCCAATATGGGTTTTAGGTTAGCCGTATCCCAGGTGCGGATGGTGTTGCCGCCACTTTCGTAAAGCGCTTTTAAGTTAGTAAATCCCGAAGCTCCCTTTACAAAGAACGGTTTACCATAACGGTACATCGTGTATTTGCTATTCTCTTTTTTTATATAAACGGTTCGGTTGCGAGTGCCGGTACTGTTGTTATTGCAGCTAACGATCACCGCGAAAACAACTATCAAAGTACTTAGCCGGAAAATAAAAGGTTGTGTAAAGGTTTTAATCATCAACGGGTAATTACAGGCATACTTACGTAAAAGGGATAACTAAGGTTTAAACAGCGTTGATTTCACTCGTATATTCTATATGCTACTTTGCAATGAAAGGCTAAATATAATACATCATATACAATAATACCATAAAGAAAAGTATGATTTTGCGGTTAAGCAAACATACTTGACGTTGTTATTTGTCACCTTTAATAATGATTCCGAGAGCACCAGGAATCTTGCAACCTATAATTATTTACTGCCTGCTGTTAATTTTGACGCGAAATGTAATCTCAGTTCTCGTCGGTAACAATCCTAATACATTGCTATGTTATTTGCCTATATCTTAGTGTAATGAAAATAATTTGCGTTTGATGATTTGCTAATTAAAATTTGTTTCCTGATATTTCAAATTATATCATTTTACATCTTAAAATAATTGTATGAGGAAACATTTACTTATCCTTCTACTGTTGGTTAATTGTTGTGCCCTGCAGGTGATGGCGCAAACCAAAACAATAACCGGTACAGTAACCTCTGCTGCCGACAATGAGACTATCCCCGGCGCAACGGTCAAGATCAAGGGGACAACAACCGCTGTAGCAACCGATGCCAACGGTAAGTACAGTATTAATGCCACACCAGGGCAAACACTGGTATACACCTTTATCGGTACAGTAGCAGCAGAACGTGTGGTAGGCGCAGAAAGCGTCATCAACGTGGTGTTGCAGGCAGATAGCCGTACCCTGCAGGAAGTAGTCATTACCACAGGTTTTGGTGTAAAGCAGGAGAAACGCGACCTTACATCATCGGTGCAGGTGATTAAGGGTTCGGCCGTGCAGGCTACCCAACGTGAAAACTTTGTAAACGCTTTACAAGGCAGGGTTGCGGGTGCCACCATCACCAGTACCAGCGGCCAGCCGGGCGCATCGTCTTCTATTGTGTTGAGGGGTATTACCTCAATAGGCAACAGTAATCAGCCGTTGTTTGTAATAGACGGTATACGCGTTAACAATGACGCCTTAAGTCAAAGCTCACTGGCATCAAACGGTGACAATCGCCGTCAGGACTTTACCAATCGCATAGCCGATATCAATTCTGATGACATTGAGACCATCACCGTTCTAAAGGGTGCTGATGCAGCTGCTGTATATGGTTCAGACGCAGCAGGCGGTGCTATTGTTATTACCACTAAAAAGGGCCGCAGCGGCAATGGTGCGCTCACATACGATAATAACTTTAGTTTCTCGAACGCTTACCGTTTCCCGGCAGTGCAAAAAATCTATGGGCCGGGCTCGTCAGGCAACCTGGACCCATTGGTGAGAACAGCCTTTGGACCGGCATACGCGCCAGGAACGCAGACGTATGATAATTTGCAGAACATTTTTCAAACAGGTTTTTCGCAACAGCATAACCTGGCAATGGAGGGCGGTAACGAAACCGCAACTTATCGTATCTCTTCTGAATATCGCCATACAGGTGGTGTGCTGCCCGTCGCCTACAATGATAAGATATCCCTGCGCTTTGCAGGTTCTGCAAAGCTGGCACCAAAACTAACCAGTAGCGCCAGTTTTAACTATTTTAATATCGATAACCGCAAGCTTAATAAAGGTAACTCGGGTACTTACATCAACGCGCTCGCCTGGCCAACTAATGATGATGTGCGCAATTACCTCAACCCGGATGGTAGCCGCCGTACTTTGTTGCCGCCAAAGCTTACCAACGTTACTGCAGATGGTACGATAGATTTTGACAACCCGCTGTGGGATGCCAACAAAAATATCAGTCGAGACAAAACCAACAGGATGGTTGCCAATGTGGATCTGTCTTACGATCCTGCTAGTTGGATTAATTTAAGAGCTTTAGTTGGTGTTGATTTTTATACCACCAATGGTAACAACCTGTTGAGCCAATACAGTTCGTCATACCAAAACTCTCCGCTTAATAGTTTCGCGTCTACTAACGGTATAGCAACAGGTGGTATTATAGATAATTATAACGATAACAACCTGCTTACCAATGGGTCGTTATTCGCTACGCTGAAAAAGAACTTCGGCGATTTCCGTACAACGCTTGCGCTGGGTGCTGAGGTTTACGACAACCGCGACCAGATAAACGGCTTCTACGGTGAGAAGTTCCTGCAGCCGGATTTTAACACCATTAACAATACAACGCCAACTACCCAAAGAAATTCAAGCAACTTTTTTGAGACCAGGCGTATTGGCGAGATAGCCCGTTTGGGTGTGGTGTATAAGGAGATGATCACCATTAATGCTACCGGTCGTAACGATTACTCTTCACGACTGTCAGGCACTAATAACAATACCTTCTTTTATCCCTCCTTCGGTGCGGGCTTCATCTTTACCGAGTTGCCGGTGCTTAAGAACAACAAGGTGCTGTCTTATGGTAAGTTAAGGTTTTCCTACGCAGGTGTAGGTAAAGACCCCTACGCGCCTTACAAGATCAAGTCCAGCGTTATACAGCAGGCCACTACAGGCGGCGGTTTCGCATATGATGTTACCGGTAACAACCCTAACTTGCGTCCGGAAAAAGATTACCAGCTAGATTTTGGCGCCGAGCTACAGTTCTTCGGTGGCCGTTTAGGTACCGACTTTAGCTTTTACCAATACCGCGCAACCGACCAGATATTTGATCCGCGGATAAGTTATGCGTCGGGCTATATACTGGAACTGGTTAATGGTGGCGAGATCCGCAACCGCGGCGTGGAAGCGCAAATAACCGGCATACCCGTTAAAACCACAAATTTCACCTGGAATACATTTTTAAACTTCACGCTTAACCGCGGTAAAGTGATCAACTTAGGTAACCTGCCGGAGTACTATAATTCCGACACGTGGATGTACGCCAATGCACGTGCCAGTTTGTTCCCGGGCAGCAGCCTTACCAATATTGCCGCCTATAGCTATGCCCGCAACAACAAAGGACAGATACTGGTAGATCCATCCAGCGGGTTGCCTGTATCAAACAACGCCTTTGTTACCGTCGGCGATCGCCAGCCGGATTTTACTATTGGATTCGGGAATACATTCAATTATAAATCTCTAAGCCTTTCGTTCCTGCTGGACATACGCAAAGGCGGGGACGTGTTCAACGGTAACGAACTGTTCCTGACACGTTATGGTTTAAGTACACGTACGCAAGACAGGATGCAGGCCCGCATTATCCCGGGGGTGCTGAAAGATGGTAACGAGAACACAGACAATCCTACGGTAAATACCATACAGGTAACGCCATACTATCAAAATACCTATTACTCAGGTGCTATCGAGTCCGACTTTGTGGAACATGATATCAACTGGATAAGGCTGCGCGACGTTACTTTAAACTACAACCTGCCGCAAAACGTGCTGTCCCGCCAGAAGGTATTTAAATCTGCAAGCTTATTCTTAACAGCTACGGACGTATTTCTTATCACCAACTATTCAGGTGCCGACCCGGATGTAAACGGAAACAACTCTTCCACGAGGGGTTCCGGTTCCGCCGGCTTTGATTATGGTACACTGGCCACGCCACGAACGATCTCTGTTGGTTTAAGGGTGAAACTATAAGCTTATAACTCATGAAAAAAATAATATACACCTTCACTGCTTTAATTGGGCTTAGCCTTGCAAGCAGTTGTAAAAAATATATCGATATAAACAATAACCCTAATGCGCCAACCAGTGTAGATGCCAGCACCTTACTGCCGCCTATGCTTGCGGGTATGGCACGCGGTAACTGGTACGATAGCCGCTACATTGGGCAATATTCGCAAATATGGGGAGCACCTACAGCCAACAACATATGGGACCAGGAGGGTTATGCTCCGGGCAGCGACTCGGGCGGCGAAATGTGGCGCACCGTTTACTTTAGCCTTGGCCAAAACGTTGGCCTTATGTTGCAGGATGCCACAGCCAAAAACAAGTATGATTACATTGGCGTAGCCTGGGCCCTCCGTGCATGGGGATGGCAGAACGGATCGGACGAGTACGATTACATGATCGTGAAAGAAGCTTACGACCCTACCAAATTAACCTTTAACTATGATACCCCTGAGGCCGTGTACGCTGAAGTGGTTAAAGATTGCCAGTTAGCACTCAATTACCTCAACCTAGCCGTGAAAAACGACGGGCAAACCGTAGGTGCTGACCTGGCCAAAGGTGATTATATGTACTATGGTGACCGCAAAAAGTGGATAAAGTTTGTATACGCTATACTGGCACAAAACATGCTTCATATCAGCAACAAGAGCTCTTTTAAGCCGGACATGGTTAAGATGTATGCTGATAGTTCATTTACCAGCAACGCCGACAATGCAAGCGTACAATGTACCGGATCGCAATCCGGTGATGCTAACTTTTGGGGACCAACGCGTGCAAACCTGCCTAGCTTTCGCCAGTCAGACTATATGGTTAGGCTGCTGGACGGGCGTATTCTGGCAGGTTCTGCAACACAGGATACACTTGCCGACCCGCGGCTACCATTATTGCTGAGCAGGAGTAAAGACCGTGCTTACCGGGGCGTTGTAGCACCTCTGGGTGACCCTAATACAGCCGACGCGAACACCTCTATACCTGCAATGGCTGGGGCCACTACTGCAAACGCCGCGACATCTGCCGCTAAGTACATCTTTAACGACAACTCCCGCGGAGTGCTGATGACCTATCCTGAAGTACAGTTCTTTGTAGCAGAAGCGCTATATAAAAAGGGAGATGTGGAAGGTGCTTATGCAGCTTACAAGAAGGGGATTGCCGCCAGTTTGGATTTTGTGAGCAACCCGCCAATTGCAAGCTCATTAACAGGTACACAAAAGTATATCTCTCAGGCCAATATAGATAAATACATGGCTGGACCGTCTGTTCGCCAAAGTGCCGGACAGCTGCAAATCAGCGATATAATGCAGCAGAAGTTTATTTCGCTGTTTGTGTGGGGCGCACCAGAGGCGTGGGCGGATATGCGGAGGTATGAGTACAATACATCTGTGTTCCAGGGGTATGTAAAACCTACTACCATTTACCCGGATAATGCAGGCAAACAGGTTTACCTGCTAAGGCCGCGTTACAACTCTGAATACATCTGGAACGTACCTGCTCTTCAACAGATAGGGGCCCTTAACCCAGACTATCATACCAAAAAACCGTGGTTTATTTTACCTTAAAACAACCTACATGAAAAGTACACTATATATCGCCTGCGGCCTGCTTTTAGCCATTACAGGCTGTACCAAAACAACAATTAAACAGCCCGGCGAACCTGTTACCGGCGCACAGATAAAGTTGATACACGTTGCACCCGGCGTACCAGCGGTTGAGGGGCGCATTAATGGCGCCAAAGTTTCGGCTTCAACAACTTACTCGGTTACAGATGCGGAAGTACCCACCTCAATCACTACGGGTTTTCCGTACTTATCTGTTTTTCCCGGGAGTAATTACCTTAATGTAAGCTCTGGTACTACCAATATTGTATTTGCTACCGCTACCCCGTCGCCTGCATTAAAAAGCAGGCAAACAGTATCTCCTGCTACAGTAGTAGGCGAGGTGAACCAAACTACTACAGATGGCGGCGCTTATTCGGCTTTCCTGATTGGGTTGCCAAGTGCTACAGGTAGTAATACGTCAGTTAAGGTAGTAGAAGACAAGTTTCCGGCACCTGTTGCCAGCAAGGCTTTTATCCGCCTTGCACACATGATACCTAACGGCTCGGCACTCGATGTATACGGCACTTTTACCCTTGCGGGTGGTACTGCAACAACTAAAAAGCTTGTTAGTGCAGGTACCTATACCGCCGTTACCGATTTTACCCCGGTAGATGTAAATGCAGCAAGTACTACCAACTACAAGTTGCAACTGTATTTGGGCGGAACTACTACAACGCTCGGAGCAATCACTGCTGATATCCCTTTAGCACCAGGCAGGTATTATACCGTTATAGCCCGTGGTCTTGCTGCTGACTACGCTGTACCGGGTACCAGCATTGTACTAAAGGCAAGTGACCGGCCTAAGTTGCCGCTTAGCGATCCAAATACTCGCGCACCGGAGATATATTACAACGCCCCGGGTATTACATACTATACCAACAAGTAACAATTCACAGTATTAAGAAAGGCGCCCTACAAGGCGCTTTCTTGTTTAAGCCACTGTTTAAAACCCAGAGAGCTACATTTTGAATATTATTTGTAATTAGTCTAAATAAATATAGATTTGCGGTGACACAAAACCATCTAACCCCTATACAATACCATGATCCGTTTATCTCTACTTATTTTCATCTTTACTTTCATCTCCGTTAAAGTTTTTTCACAATCTGCAGCCACTATCAGCGGAACCATAACTGACGAAAAGGGCGAACCGCTGCCCGGCAGCACAGTGCTGGTAGAAGGCACTACAATAAGCGCAGCTACTAATCTTAAAGGTTTTTACCATTTGCAGGTTACCTCTGGTAATTACAGCATTCGTGTTACTTTCACGGGCTATCTCCCTGCTACCAGGCAAATTACTGTTGTGGCCGGCGGTACGACTAAGTTTAACACGTCGCTCACTGCAAATTCATCGTCGCTACAACAGGTAGAAATTACCGGCCGGAAGCAAAAGACCTATAAAACCAAATCAACCTTTATCGGCAACAAAACAGAAACAGACATTAAGGACCTCCCGCAATCGGTATCCTACGCCAGTAAAGAATTAATGGCAGACCAGGGTGCCATCAGGGTAGGAGACGTTGTGAAAAATTTTAGCGGCGTTAACCAGTTTACGTTTTATGATGATCTTACCATCCGCGGCTTCAGGGTAAACGGCCAAAGCAATACGCAACTGGTTAATGGCTTGCGCACCAGCACTGGTTTCTGGAAACAGCCACTTACGAATTATCTCGAGCGTGTTGAGGTTCTCAAAGGCCCGTCATCAGCCTTATACGGTAATGCTAGTCCCGGCGGTGTAGTAAACAGGGTTACAAAAAAGCCATTAAACGAAACCCGGCGTTCAATCAGCATGTCTTTAGGAAGTTTTAACACCTTCCGCGGATTGGCAGATTTTACAGGTCCGGCATCTAAAGACAGTTCACTGCTTTATCGTCTTAACCTGGGTTATGAAGACGCCAATTCTTTCCGCGATCTGCAGTTTGACAAGAATATTGTTGTTGCACCTTCTCTTTCGTTTGTTGCATCTGAAAAGACGCGCATCAACTTTGATATGGTGTATAACAGTTCCCGCTCCCGGTTGGACAGGGGGCAGTCTGTCATCGGCGACGACCTTTATTCAACTCCGCAGTCGCTGGCACTCTCTACTGCAAATGACTTTTTGAACGAACAAACATACATCATCACCCTTTCTGCAAATCATCGGTTTAATGATAACCTAAGCTTTAACCTGGCATACTCAAAAACCGGGTATACCGAAGATTTATATGAACACAGGAGCGCTAACGCGTATGCAAAGAACAAATTAGGTGCAGATATCCCCAACCTGGTGGCAATGCAGGTTTTTCAACGAAAAAGGAAACGCTATATAGATAACCTGAGCGGTTACCTTAATTACCAGGTGAAAACAGGTGCCGCAGAGCATAAGATTGTTGCAGGATATGATTACGGCAGCGAAAAAATGCCGGTTGGCGCCTCGCAGCTCACCGCGTCAGGCTATCGCAACGCTGCAAATACCGGCACCATTGCCAATTATGTTGTCAAAGACAGTTTGAAGTACATGAGGGACAGCAAAGGCAATCCGGTGCCAAACATCCCATCTTTTGACCTGAGTAATCCTTTAAATTCTCAGCGGTTGCAGGATGACAGTAAAGCATTTTTTGCGCCAACTGCGCTTGCACCTACCTATTACTATTTAAATGCCGGCTATGTACAGGATCAGATAAAATTAGGCAGGTTTCAGGCTTTATTGGGCGTACGTTATGAGTACTATACCGATTTTGTGAACTACGCTACCGTCACGGAAGAAAAAACCCACTCAAGTGCATGGCTGCCGCGTTTTGGCCTGGTTTATACAGCTACCAAAAACATCAACCTCTATAGTTCGTACGTAATGGGCTACAACCCACAAACGGCTGCAAATTTGGCCAACCCTAACGCAGGTGGCCCTTTTGATCCGGTAACCAGCAATATGGTAGAGTTTGGGGCAAAAAGCAGCTGGTTTGATGACAGGTTGAGCATTACTGCTGCCATTTACCAGATTGAGCAAAAGAACACCTTGTACAATGCAAACGATCCTAACAACCCCGATCTGCTAAGGCCTGTGGGCAAGGAGCGTTCACGGGGCTTTGAGTTTGACATAACCGGTCGCATATTACCAAACTGGAGCGTTCTTGCTTCTTACGCCTATAATGATGCTAAGATTACCGAAAGCGGCACCCCTGCGGAGATCGGCAGGCAGAAACCGAATGCACCAAAGAACTCAGCCAACGTTTGGACAAGATATAATTTTACCGACGGCGCACTGACGGGACTAGGGGTAGGGTTCGGAGCAAATTACGTAGAGAAACGTAATCTATCCATCAGCTTAACGCAGACCATCCCATCTTATACGCTGATGAATGCGGCACTGTATTACAACTGGGGCAGGTCGCAGATCCAGTTCAATGCCAACAATATAACTAATAAGAAACACTGGGTGGGCGGATATGATTATATCAGGCTGTTCCCCGGTACGCCGTCAAACTACCTGATCACCTTAACTCATAACTTTTAAGAAGATGATCTGGAAACGGGTAAAAGCAATAGCCGCCTGGCTTCACCTTTGGGTGGGCCTCGTAACCGGGATTGTTGTAGTAATAGTTGGTGCTACAGGATGTGTACTTGTTTTTGAAGATGAACTTTTTGACCTTTTCCACCATAACCTTGTCCATGTTAAAGAAACCGGCCCTTCAAGGCCGGTTTCTCAATTGCTATTAACAGCTCAGCAGGCCGTTGGTAAAAGTAAATCCATAACAGATATTCGGATTAATGAAGAAGGGGATAGCTATGTGTTTTCGGCAACAAAAGTTAATGAGCACAAGGATATTAATCTCAGCTACTTTAGCCAGTTTAAATATCGTACAGACATTTACGTGAATCCCTACACGGGTAAGGTGCTTGGAGCAATAGACATTAGGTACGAGTTCTTTAATGTAGTGGAGCAATTGCACCGGCAGCTGTTATTGGTTAAGCCTATTGGCAGCGTGATAGTAGGCACGTGCGTATTATTGTTTTTGCTGATGATGATAACAGGTTTCATGCTTTGGTTGCCAAAGAACTACCGCCAACTCAAGAAGAACTTGTCAGTAAAGTGGGGTGCCAAATGGAAGCGCGTTAATTATGACTTACACAACAGCCTTGGCTTTTATGCGTTGCCTATTGCCATCATCATCGCCGTTACCGGCCTTACCTGGTCTTTTAAATGGTGGGAGAAAGGCATATACCAAATGCTTGGATCAGCAAAGCCGGTTCAATTAGTACGCAAAGCGCCCGCGCTTACGGTTGCGGGTACCACCGCTAATCACCTTGACGCAATAATAAGCGATATACAACAACAAGTTAAAGGGAATTACAAGACTATCGGGCTCAGTTTACCAGAGAAAGGCGAAGCCACAATAATGTCCTTTGTTTACCTGAAGAACCGTACTGACGGCTGGCGCAATCTCAGCTATTACTATTACGATAGCCGCACAGGCAAAAAATTTGATCAGCTTGAACACAATCAAAAGCCGTTAGGCTTAAAGTGGCGCAACTCTAATAAGGATATCCACACAGGTAGAATATACGGCTTGGGTACGCAGATACTTGCTTTTATAGCAAGCCTTGTTTGCACCAGTTTACCAATTACCGGATTTATGATATGGTTAGGTAAACGGCGAAAACCGGAAATGCGGGGAAAAGCAGCTGCAAAAAAGGAAGTTCAATTATCCTGAACTTAAAACCCAAGAAACAAAAAACGCTCCGGATCTCATCCCGGAGCGCTCAACTAAATCAGGTCAATCTCATGCTGGTCCTTTCTCAAGGGACCAATTAGACCTGATACCTTAATGGCTGTTTATAAAAGCCATGATCTTTTTTGTTTCCTCAGGGTAGACAGCTATCCTGTGTGTACGCACCAGGTAGGGTACCTGCAGTTTTTTGCTGTTACCTTCAACCTGTATCAGGTTTGATGGCTTTGCCGGCATATGGCAGTCGATGCATTTGGTTTTTAAAGCATCACCAAGTTTCGGTGCCAGTTTACATACGTTATGATTAGCTGATGTATGGCAGCTAAGGCAGCGCTGTACAAACACTTGTGTGTTGCCGCTTTCCTTTGTATGTACGTTGTGGCAAGTATTACAATCCATATTGCTGGCCACAAAGCACTTACTGGAAGCAAGCAGGTCGCTTTGATTGCCATGCACATCCAGCGTTGCGGGATTGGTATTCTTCGGCCCGAAGTTGTGTTCTTTAAACTTGGCAAGCGTGTCGCCCATTTTAAAAGTAAAGCTGGAGCGTGTAAAAACATCTTTATTACCGGAGTGGCAAACCGCGCAGGCGTCCAGCTTTTGTTGCCTTGTTAATTTCTGATAAGTAGTAATGTACCTCGCTTCTTTAACTTCAGGGTATTCTGTGTGGAAATTTACATGGTTAGCCGCAGAGCCGTGGCAACGTTCGCAATCAATCCCTTGTATTAACGACGACTTATCGTACTCAACTGCACGGTTAGTGAGGCTTAGGTTTTGATTAGGTATTTCCTTTATGTATGAACTATGGCATTCCATACAGCGGGTAATTATAGGCCTGGTAAAGTTAATCCGGCCTGTATCGTAACCAGGGCTGTTTGTCCAGCTGTGCAAAGCGCTGAAGTACGACATGGGCAATTGAAACAGTTGATTGCCTTTCCAGTATAAGTAAGTTTCTGCCTTAACACCTCCTATGGTAATGTCGAACCTTTCGGCTCCTGCAGGTTTACCGTTGATGTATCCCGCCTGGTATAAGCCTTTTTTGCGCTGCTCCATAGCAACCGTCATGCCGTTACCAAAGCTAAAAACGTTTTCACCCGCAGCAAAACTGCCGTGTATAGTGTTGATATCTGCAGGTCGGGAGGTGAGGTAATGCGCAGTATGCAGGTAGGAGTTGTATTGGGCCTTGTGGCAGCTTTCACAGGTTTTAGATCCTGCGAAAACCCGGTCGCGCGGGTCCTGTTGCTCTTTGCTGCTTAAACACTGGGTGAGGATTGCACAAACAGGCACCGCCAAAAACATCAGGAAAAGTAATGTTCTTTTAGATACCATGTAATTTAAGCAGCGTTAGTGTGATAAGGGAAATAAAAGGGCTGACGAAATATTTGTCAGCCCCTTTCTAAACTAGTAACCAGGGTTTTGTTTAACCTGGGTGCCGTTAAGTGTTTCAGTCAACGGAATAGGTAAAATCTCGTTTGTACCGGCTTTGAAACCTTTAAATGCCAGGGCAGTTGGCGCCTGACCGGTTCTAACCAGGTCAAACCAGCGGTGCCCTTCAGTAGCAAGTTCCAGGCGGCGCTCTTTATAAATGTTATCCAGCGTAGCGGCAACCGGCGCAAGCTTAACACGTGCACGCACAGCATTCAATAAGTCGGTAGCACGGCCGGTATTGGTGCCTGCCTGTACTAAAGCTTCAGCTTCCATCAGGTAAGTATCTGCAAGGCGTATCTCAATATAGTCGTTTGGCCAGTTAAGGTCGGTAACGCCTGTTGTAACAATGTTAGCCACTTTTGGTGCATACTTCTCAATGTAGTAACCGGTACCCTGGTAGCTTTCGTTATAGCTTGTTTTGGTCGCTTTTGTTAAGCTGTCAATATTGGCTATAGTGTACGGGTAACGTGGGTCGCCTTTCATTGCAGAAACCAGCTGTGGGGTTATTGGATTAAATCCGTAACCACCTGCATAGTAAATTGGACCATTAAAGCTACGCGGACCAACCATCTGCACGTAAACGTTAGATTTGAATTGATTCCAGTTGCTCCAGGTGTAGTTTTGCATACCAGAGTGTACTAACTCAAATATCGACTCACTATTAAATTTGTTCTTAGGGCTAAAGATGTCGCCAAAGTTGGTTTGTAACTTGTAGCCGTAAGTGCTTGTACCACCCGGCGTCCCGTTTACCTTTTCAAGGGTAGATGCAGCCTGAGCCCATTTCTTTTCGTAAAGGTAAACCTTACCAAGCAAAGCAGTTGCGGCACCTTGTGTGACACGGCCGTTTTCGCTTGCGGGTACAGTGGTTGGCAAGTCGTTTACAGCAGCTGTAAGGTCAGCTTCAATTTGAGCATATACAGCTTCTGGGGTAGCCTGCGGCTGTTTGTATACGTCATTTACCTGTAGCGATGTTAATATCAATGGCACGTTTTTAAACAAACGAACCAGATCAAAATAGTAATGAGCACGTAAGAAGTGTGCTTCTGCAGTATACCTTTTTAGCGTAGCTTCGTCAAGGCCAGGTACTTTAGCTAGTTTCTCCAGTAACACGTCTGCACGGTTAACACCCTGGAAGTTGGTTGCCCAAAAACCACCCTGCGGACCAACAGAAGGGCCCATAGTGTAATTGTTTATCGCCTGCCATGCGGGTATATCTGATGAACCGCCGCCACCTGCAAAACAATCGTCAGATGCAGAGTTTAATGGTCCAAGCGGGTCTATGTAAGTATTGTCCAAGCCACCAGTTTCAGTGACCATAGGGTCGTATGCCGCTACCAGTGCGGTTAATGCCTGTTGTGGATTTGCATAGTAGTTGCTTTCCAGGAACTGGCCGTTAGGCGTAAGTTCCAGGAAAGACTTTTTGCAGGATGCGGTAATGCCTATTGCCAGCAATACTGCTCCTGATATAATGTAATGATTCTTCTTCATGATAATTGTACTGTTTATAATGTAATATCTAAACCAACCATAAATGTGCGCGCCTGAGGATAGATGCCCATATCTATACCGCCGCTGATCTCCGGATCATAACCTTTGTAACCGGTTATAGTAGCCAGGTTGTTGCTGCTCAGGAATATTCTCGCTCTTTGTATATCAGCTTTCTTTAAGAACGTGCTTGGTAGAGCGTAACCTACTTGCAGAGTTTTGATACGGAAGTATGCACCACTTTGCAGGTAAAAGTTTGATGGGTTTTTGAAGTTGTTGTTCGGGTCTGCATCGCTCAGCCTAGGGTAGTTGCTGGTAGGGTTTTCTGTAGACCATGCATTTAAAGCAGCAACCGGGTAGTTTGCGGAAGCAATATCTAACCTGCGGTAAGCCTGGTAAATTTTATTTCCCCAAACACCTTGGCCAAATAATCTTAGGTCGAAGCTTTTGTAGTTAGCACTTAAGTTAACACCATAAGTAAAAGTAGGCAGTGGATTACCCAGGTATTTACGGTCAGATGCATCAATTTTACCGTCGTTATTAACGTCTTGCCATTTAAAATCACCGGCTTTAGCATTTGGTTGTATTAAAGCACCTGTTGATGAGGTGTAAGCATTAACCTCAGCCTGTGATTTGAATGTACCCAGTTCCTGAAAACCGTAGAAAGCACCAACAGGCTGACCAACAGCGGTACGGCCTATCTCGTAGTTTGAGCTCTGAACGCTACCCACTGTAAAGAAGTTGATCTGGCTTCCTAAGTAAGTTACTTCGTTATGGTTGTAAGAGATATTACCGCCGATGTTGTAGCTAAACTGACCAATTTTGTTGTTGTAGCCCAGGTTTAACTCAACACCTTTGTTCTCCATATCACCAATGTTGGCTGAAGGCTGACCGGCAAAACCAGCATAAGCAGGTAGCTGTACAGTTTGCAGCATACCTTTTGTTAGCTTGCGATAGATATCAAACGTAACCGTCAAATTGTTAAGGAAGGTTGCATCAAAACCGATGTTAGCAGAGCGGGTTTCTTCCCATTGCAAATCCGGGTTTGATGGCGCATTAGGGCTGTAGCCAACATATACCGTCTCAGGATTACCAAAAATGTAATTGCGTCCGCTGCCAATAGTCGCGGTGTATTGGAACGGATTTAACGACATTTCATTACCTACTATACCGTAAGACCCACGCAGTTTAAAGTAGTTTACGAAAGAATTCTGTGGGAACCAGCTTTCTTTCGACATTACATAACCAACCTGTCCTGATGGGAACACGCCGTAAACGTTGTTGCTGCCGAATTTAGATGAGCCATCGCGACGTATAATGCCGGTAAACAGCCATTTGCCATCATAATCGTAAGTTAACCTAGCAAAGGTTGATGCCAGTGTATAAGGCTGGTTATCAAAGCCATTTGCTATTTTATTAACGTTAGCTAAAGTATAGTTTGCAGATGCTTCTGCAAAAGTATTTACCGGCAAGCCGATGAAGGTACCTGCAATGCCCGATCCGCTTTGTTTTTGGGCGCTTGTACCAATTAAGGCAGTGAAGTTATGTTTGCCAAAAGCGCGTGAATAAGTAGCGGTGTTATCAATGTTCCATGAAAGGTTCCTGTCGTTCTCGCGGTAGAAAGAGGTATTAGACAAGTTACTTGTGCTGGAGTTCAGGTAATAGATAGGAGTGAACGATTCGTTACCGTAGTACGCCTGTTTAGCGCTTATCTGTGAACGTAGCTTCAAGCCTGCAATTGGCTCAACCTCAACAAAAGCATTACCCAGCAGGTTGGTTGCATAACCATAATTTCCATTTTGGGTTTGTGTGTACGCTAACGGGTTGGTGATCTCCTGTGATACGTAGTTGGATATACCGTAAGGTAAACCCTGTGCATTCCGGATGATGTTTGCAGAGTTGTTGATATAAGTGCTGGCATTCGGCTGTGCATTTATATCATTAATGGTAACAGGGGTAATAGGATCAAGGTTAAGTGCTGAACTTAACGGACCGCCGAATACACTGTTGGTATTCAGGTTATTTCTGCTTCTTACGTAAGAGTAGGTAAAGTTCTCGCCAACGGTTAACCATTTTTTTGCCTTGTAGCTGGTGTTAACAGTAAAAGTGAACTTTTTGTAATTTGATATCTCGGGCATTACAATACCTTTCTGGTCTAAATAACCAAATGAGGTGTAGTAGTTTGCCTTGTCGTTAGCACCATTTAACGCCAGGTTATGGTTTTGGATCATCGCACTGTTGCTGAAGATCTCATCCTGCCAGTTTGTGCCTGTGCCTAAAGCGGAAGGGTTGGCAAATAAAGCAGCCTTGCCATCGTTAGTAAGCGACTGATTCCTCAGGGTAGCGTATTGAGTAGCATTAACCAGTTCAGGTTTGCTTACCGGGCCTTGCCAGCCTACGTAGCCGTTATAAGATACTTTTGGCGGGCCTTGTTTACCTTTTTTTGTGGTAATGAAAATGACGCCGTTTGAACCACGGGAACCGTAAATAGAAGCGGCTGCGTCTTTCAGCACGTCAATAGACTCCACATCATTAGGGTTCACAAGATCAAGGCCACCGTCCACTACCACACCATCAATCACGTATAATGGATTACTGTTGTTTATAGAGGTTACACCACGTACACGTACTGTTGGGGCCGAGCCCGGAGCGCCTGAGCTTTGTACTACGTTTACACCTGCAGTACGGCCTTTAAGCGCATCATCAATACGGGTTAACTGCTGGTCTTGCAGGTCGGCAGCTTTTACGCTGCTGATAGCACCGGTTACACTGCCGCGTTTTTGCGTACCATAACCTACTACAACAACTTCGTTGAGGCTTTTTACATTCTCAACAAGGGTTATAGTTAATGCAGTTTGATCGCCAACTGCAACCTCCTGACTGTTAAAACCAATATAAGCAATAACCAACACCGACGAAGGGCCGGCAACGTTAAGTTTAAAGTTACCGTTAATGTCGGTGGTTATACCGTTGGTAGTGCCTTTTTCTAAAACGCTGGCGCCGATAACAGCTTGCCCGTTTTGATCAACAACTTTACCGGTAATTGGGGTGGCAGCTTTAACATCTGCATAGTTAACAGTTGTTTCTGCTGTTGCCAATTTGCCAAGCACTATGCGATCTTTTAATACTTCGTAAGAGATGCCGTTAGTTTTTAATACCTGGTCTAGGACGGTTTTCAGCGGCTGATTAACTGCGTTGACGGTAACCTGCTGGTTTACATTAATGGCGTTGTTGCTGTATATAAATTTAACGTTATCGTTTTTTTGCAGGTAATTAAGCACATCCTGTAATGTCATGTTGCTTAACGATAGCGTAACTTTCTTATCAAGCACGTTCTGTGCATTGATGGTGTTTGAGTAAGCCATGCTGCTCAACACTGCCAGAAGAAAGATTTGAATAAATGTTATCCGCATGATTTGGTACCAGGGAATAGGGTTTCGTAAATGAAATTTCATTATATTTGATTTGTTTCTTTTGAAAAAATGGAACAATTAACGCCCCTTCACCACTTGGTGGTGTCGATTGCTAACGGGCTGAATTTTAGGCTTAGGAGTGCTCGCAACACTTCTAAGCTTTTTTATTTAGGCCTTTTTCTTTTAAGTAGGATTTTTGGTCATCATAACTGGTTTTAATGTTCTAATTGATTGGTTTGCTAAGTTCTATTGTGCTATTCTTTACAGCGTAATCTATATTCATCGATTTGCTCAACGCTTCCAGTATTTCAGGAAGGTTAAGGCCCGATAGATCTGCGTTGAGCTTATACTTGTTAATCTCCGTGTCTGTTACTCTTATGCTTACGTCGAAAGTGGTATTCAATACTCTAACAATGTCTTTCAATGGCTTATTATCAAAGTTGAGGCTTACGTGCTGCCAAATTTTTAACGTTGAATTATCAACCATTTTTTCCTGGCTTAGTACATGAGTGTTGGCCAGGTATGTAGCTTTTTGCTGTGGGTATAATATAACCTCGCCTTTGTTCAGGCTCAGCAAATTCCCTGTATTCCGATCTTTAATGCTCACCGACACCTTACCTGTAACAACGGAAACATTTGCTTTTTCGCCGGTGCCATTATCCCTTATAAGGAAACTTGTGCCCCAAACCTTAGTTACTATAGTGTTACCGGTGATAATAAAAGGCCTGGCCGGGTTCTTTGTCACCTCAAAAAAGCATTCGCCGGTCATGCTAACCATACGTGCTTTATTACCAAATACCTTTGGATAGTGTAAAGTAGCATGTGGGTTTAACCAAACGGTTGAGCTATCCGGCAAAACAGATCTATATATATGATCGGAATTGTTGGTAACAGCAATAGTTTCCACCGCAGCAGTATCTAGCGTGCTCGGTATGTTGTTGTTCGTCCTAAAGTAAAATAGTGCGGCTGTACTTATCATTAACAATACGGCCGCGGCACCTGCTACTTTATACCACTTGCCAGGGCGCCTTGCTGGTAAGTTAACAACATTATCCGCATCAGTAACTTCTATGTTGGCCAGTATGCGGCTGTAAATCTTATCTTCTAAGTTTTGCAGTTCCGTAGCAGCAAGCGTATCCAGGTACCCTGATTCATTATCAAAAGAGGCGTACCATTGCTTAACTAACGCCTTTTCCTCTTCGGAACAGTCGCCACGCAAATACTTTTCCAGTAACTCAACGGGTAAGGGTTTCTTCATGAAAAAGAATAGACTATAATTTGGCTTATAAAAACAACGACGTGTAAGAAGGGCGTTTCCCCTACGTTAACATGAAAAAAAGTTGCAAATTATTTTAAAAGGAAAATTGCCAGCAGCGACGCATAGTGACCTAACCCCAGCCGAATGTGCTTTAAAGCTTTTGTGATATGGTTTTCAACCGTTTTTTCCGAGATGCCCAGTTCAGAGGCGATCTCTTTATTGCTTTTGTGCTCTATCCGGCTAAGCTGGAAAACCGAACGGCATTTGTCGGGCAGGGATTTTACTTCCTCGTCGATAGATTGTTGTAGTTCTTTAACCAGCAAGGCGTCCTCCATTGATGTATCAGCCTGACTGTACACCAATTGCAGGGATGATTTATGGCGTTCCCTCACCAGTTCTTTCCGATGATAATCAATTACCAGATTGGTAACCGAAGTGAACAGATATCCGGCAAGATTTTGATTGATGTTTAGAGTGGTACGCTTATGCCACAAGGTAGTGAATATTTCCTGCGCGATTTCCTCTGCTGATTCTCTGTTCTGGAGTCGTTTGTAAGCTTCTGAGTAAAGTTGTTTCCAGTACCTGGTATAAATTTCTTTAAACGCGCCTAGTCGTCCTTGCTGCAGCAAGGCAAATAAGTCTTTATCATCTAGCGTATTTAAACCAGTCATTTCTTCAGTACAAATGCAAACAAACTTTACATTCTATTAACGTGCAAAAATCTATAAAAACATCTGTTTAAAAACTTCGGAGTGTCATTTGTTATTAATATTTATGCTTATGAGGTAAATTTTATGATACAAAGGAATTATCACCCTCTTGTTGCAGGAAAATCATCAACAGTTGGTAAGTCTTGTCTAAAGCACTCAGCCGCGAGATGATAATGGGCTATAAGAAAGAGTGGAAAGGATGTAGCCACACTTTTGTTGACGGTTAGTAAGAAAACAAAATAACGATGAATGTTATCGTAATTTCCTTGTTGCGAATCTGCCAGAATAAAGCGCATTGTTTACATTTACGCCGCTACATTTCAAAAGGGCAACTGTAGTGAGTGATAGATAGCCATAGGAAAATATGTTCGCATACGATGTACAGGCGCTAAAGGAATTGGTTGGCGTCATCTTACAACAAAATATTACCGGTGATGCCTGGGTCTGGTTGAGCAAGCAGGGCGATATCGAAAACACAAATGCTTTTAACGTTGCGTTTGTAATGATGCCCCGTAAAACAGGCAAAGCAACCATATCTGTAACAGCTGAACAAACTGCCGACTTAAAGACCATTCGACCGAACTTTGATATTGACGATTGGACCGTTGAGCGTTTAAGCAGGGTATTTCTGATAGTGCAAGCCGATCCAGGTGATAGAGATCGGTATGTTAAAGTTTTGGAGAACTTGTTCCTTGCAGGCGAGATGAACGAGTTAGTGGCCTTGTACTCTGCCTTGCCAGTTTTGGCTTATCCCGAATTATGGGTTAAGCGTTGTGCCGAAGGTGTCCGTAGTAACATCGGCCTTGTGTTGGAAGCGATCATGTATCGCAACCCTTATCCGGCCGAGCAACTGTCACAAGATGCCTGGAACCAATTGGTGATGAAAGCGATCTTTACCGAGAAGGACCTTGGACATATCACCGGCTTGCAGGAACGTAACAATGAAGAATTGGTGCGTATCCTGCTGGATCATGCCCGTGAACGTGGCGCTGCCGGACGTACCGTAGTACCTGAACTGTGGCAACTCTGCGAGCCCATAGTTGGTGCCGCTGCCATTGCCGACCTGAAACAACAATACAGTTTAAATTAGAACAAAGAACATTCTTAAATACCCAACGATATGTGCTGCAGCCATTCTTTTGAGAATCCGCCTTACCCATCCGACGCCAAGCCGGAAACCTTTGATATCAGCGCCGTAAAATGCATGAAGTTTTTTGACCCGCATGTTCACATGACATCGCGCACTACCGACGATTACCAGGCCATGGCCGATGCCGGTGTGGTGGCTTTAATAGAGCCAGCCTTTTGGTTAGGTCAACCGCGTACGGGGTTGGATAGTTTCCGTGATTATTACAGCAGTTTGATCGGCTGGGAGCGTTTTCGTTCGTCGCAATTTGGTATAAAACATTATTGTACTATTGGATTGAACTCGCGCGAGGCTAATAATGAAGCTTTGGCGGAGCAGGTAATGGAGTTATTGCCGCTGTTTATTTACAAAGAAGGCGTAGTAGGTGTAGGCGAGATCGGCTTTGACGACCAAACCGCTGCCGAAGAGAAATATTACCGTGCCCAACTGGATCTGGCTAAAGAGGCCAGCTTACCCGTACAGGTGCACACCCCGCATCGTGATAAAAAACGCGGCACCCAACGCAGTATGGATATCGCCTTAGAACAAGGCTTGGATCCTTACTCGGTGATCATTGACCATAATAACGAGGAGACTGTGAAAGAGGTACTGGACCGCGGCTTTTGGGCTGCGTTTACTATTTATCCGTTTACCAAAATGGGTAACCAGCGCATGGTCGAGATCGTGAAACAATATGGTTCAGAGCGTATTATGATCAACTCTGCGGCCGATTGGGGCATCAGCGATCCGCTAGCCGTACCAAAAACCGCCGCATTGATGCAGCAACAAGGCATCAGCAAAGCGGATATCGAATTGGTGACCTACCGTAACGCCATCACAGCCTTTGCACAAAGTAGGCAGATAGACGAGGCCGATTTTGGTGTCAACATTGATCAGAGTGCAAAGTTTGCAGGTAACAGCATTTTGCGTGGTGGTCAGCAACCGCGTATAGATAAATCGTCCATCATCATCAGCTAAGTTTTGGGGAAGACTATCAGTTATTTACGTATGATGCGCCCGGCCAACGTGGTTACCTCGGTAGCCGACGTGCTGGCGGGCATAGCCATCACTGGTGTATTTACCCAGCCAGGCGCTTTAACCATGCAAGGCTATCTGTCGCAGGTGTTATTATTAAGCCTATCTACAGCTTGCCTGTACGCGGGGGGCATCGTTTTTAATGATGTGTTCGATGCCGACCTGGACAAGATAGAGCGCCCTGAGCGTGCCATCCCAAGCGGGATCATTACGATTAAACAAGCATCTACCTTGGGTGTAGTTTTACTTATTATCGGAATCGTAGCAGCGTTCGTATGCAACAATATTTCGGGTGCCATAGCCGCAGCTATCGCGTTCTTTGCGTTACTGTATAACAAAAGTAGCAAGCATCACCCGTTCTTTGGTCCGCTAAACATGGGCTTTTGCAGGGGATTGAATTTGATGCTGGGCATCAGCATCGTACCGTCGTTATTATCTGCCTGGTATCCGTTGGTTATCGTGCCTATCATTTACATCTTCTGTATTACGATGATTAGCAGGGGCGAGGTACACGGTGGCAGCAGGCGTAACCTGTATATCGGCTCGGGCTTGTACGCCGTTGTAGCCGGTACTATCGTTTATTTTGGGTTGCGTAATAATACTTTGTTAATGACGGCCATATTCGTTATTCCGTTTTTGTATATGATATTTAAGCCGCTGCTAAAGGCCATTAAAGAGCCTATCGGTAAGAATATCGGCGGCGCGGTGAAGGCCGGCGTGATATCATTGATATTGATGGACGCGGCCTGGGCGGCTACCTTCAGTACTATTTATGTGGCGCTGCTGATAGCCTGTTTGTTACCTTTATCCATGTGGTTGTCGCGTATATTTGCCGTTACATGATCTTTTAATTTTTGTTTTAGTACCCCTCATGGAGCATTTACAACAGTCGTTCACTGTAAAGTTTGAATATAACGTGTTTTTCACTGCCGGCCTCTTCGAGGTGGGCAATAACATATTGGCCAATTTTCTGTCGCAGACAAAAAGCGCAGCGCAGCGTAAGATCTTTTTTGTGATCGATGCCGGCGTGGCCGAAGCGCACCCGCAATTGAGGTCGCAGATCAAGAACTATTTTGCCACCCATACGGCTGTTAAATTAGTTCCTGAGATGCTGATCGTTGCCGGTGGTGAGGAGGTAAAGAACGATACCCAACATTTTGACCAGGTGGTTGAAGCGGTAAACACCTACGGTATCGACCGCCACTCGTACATCGCTGCTATTGGAGGTGGTTCGGTGCTGGACATGGTGGGTTATGCCGCCGCGGTATCGCATCGCGGGATAAAACACATCCGCATCCCGACTACGGTACTGTCACAAAATGACTCTGGTATCGGCGTAAAGAACGGTATCAACTATTTTAACAAAAAGAACTTTCTGGGCACCTTCGCGCCACCGGTAGCGGTTTTTAACGATGAGTTATTCCTGCACACGCTGAACGAGCGCGACTGGCGGTCGGGCATATCCGAAGCTATTAAAGTGGCGCTGATCAAAGACGCTAACTTTTTTGATTGGATAGAAGAGCATACCACGGCATTGGCCCAGCGCGATATGATGGCGATGGCCGAGCTGATCTGGCGTTGCGCTAAACTGCACATGGAGCACATAGCCGGCGCCGATCCTTTTGAAAGTGGCTCATCCCGTCCTCTGGATTTTGGTCACTGGAGCGCACATAAATTAGAATACCTCAGCAACTTCGAAGTTCGCCATGGCGAGGCTGTTGCAATGGGTATCGCATTGGATACGGTTTATTCTCAGCTTTCTGGACGTTTAACACCTACAGATAGTCAGCGTGTTATTGATGTGTTGATCACCCTAGGTTTTGAGGTGACACATCCATTGATGCAGGTTAACGAAGGCAAAAGCCCTTTACTTGCAGGTCTGGAAGAATTTAGAGAGCACCTTGGCGGTCAGTTGACAATTATGTTGTTAAGCGCCATAGGTATGGGAGAAGAGGTCCACGAGATGGATGCCGCTTTATTAGAAGAGGCAGGCCACGTCTTAGCAAACAAAACGCATCAGCAATTACAATAGCCTATGCAGATCCTTCATAATACACATTTAAGTTACTGCACCAATATCCACCCGGGCGAGAGCTGGGCAGCGCACTTTGAGTCGCTAAAGCAGAATTTTCCGCAGGTGAAAGCTGACGTTTCGCCTGATGCCGCAATGGGCATAGGTCTGCGCTTATCTAATCAGGCAAGTATCGAGATATTGTCGGGCGATAACCTGCAAGAGTTTAAACAATGGTTGGCAGATAATGATGCTTATGTCTTTACCATGAATGGTTTCCCGTACGGAGGGTTTCATGATACTGTGGTAAAAGATCAGGTGCATGCTCCGGATTGGACAACTGTTGATCGTGTGGCTTATACCCAACGCATCTTTGGCATACTGGCGGCGCTGTTGCCAGAAGGTATGGAAGGCGGCATATCTACCTCGCCGTTAAGCTATAAACATTGGTTCGCTACCGCGAATGAGATGCAGGAGGCAACGGTTATCGCTACAAAAAATATCCTGGCCATAGCCGAACAATTGAATGATATTTACACCAAGAGTGGCATTACCCTTCACCTTGATATAGAACCCGAACCTGATGGTGTTTTAGAGACAGGCCGCGAGTTTATCGATTGGTACGAACAGGTGTTGTTGCCTTTAGGTGCCGAGCAATTTGGAGATACGGCAGAGGAGATCATTAAACGCCATATCCAGTTATGTTATGATGTTTGCCACTTCGCTATCGGTTACGAATCGCATCGTGAAGTGATCGATGAATTAGCTACGAAATGTATTAAGACCGGTAAGATCCAGATCAGCGCTGCCTTAAAAGCCTCTTTTGATGCTGATAATAAACAAACCGTGCTGGACGAATTTGCTAAGTTTGACGAGCCGACCTATCTGCACCAGGTGATCGCGAGGTTGCCTGACGGGCAGTTAGCCCGCTACCCGGATCTGCCGGACGCGCTTCTATTAAAAGACGACGCTTTAGAATGGCGCGCCCATTTTCATGTGCCTATATTTTTGGAGAGCTTCGGGTTGCTTAATTCCACCCAAAGTGATATCCGTGAGGTGTTGGCTATTTGGAAAGAGCAGCCTTTTACTAACCATTTAGAAGCCGAGACCTATACCTGGGGCGTATTGCCTGCGGAGTTGAAGATCCCGATCGCTAACTCCATCGGTCGCGAGTTGAATTGGGTGATCGGGCAACTTAACCTGTAAAACTTCTAATACCTATGAATAAAACGGTGGTTATTGATATTGTTGGCCTGTCAACCTCGGTGATCGGCGAGCATACGCCATTTTTGAGCGCTTACATTGCGAAAAACAATCTGAACGTTATTGAACCAGTGTTGCCTGCCGTGACCACCTCGGTACAGTCCACCTACGTGACCGGCAAATGGCCGTCGGAGAATGGTATAGTTGGCAATGGATGGTATGACCGTACAGATAGCGAGATCAAGTTCTGGAAGCAATCTAACAAACTGGTCATCGGCGATAAGATATGGGATAAAGCCAAAGCGCTAGATCCTTCGTTCACTACTTCAAAGATGTTCTGGTGGTACAATATGTATTCGAGTGCTGATTACTCGGTAACACCACGCCCGCAATACTTAGCTGATGGCCGTAAACAACCAGATTGCTATTCGCAACCGCCTGAATTGCGCGATGAACTTCAAAATAAATTAGGCCAGTTCCCGCTGTTTCAGTTTTGGGGGCCCGGTGCTAATATCAAGTCTACCCGTTGGATAGCCGATGCTGCTATGTATACTGATGATCAGCATAACCCAACCTTGACGCTGATCTACCTGCCGCACCTCGATTATTGCCTTCAAAAATTTGGTCCGGATCTGACCAAGATCGCACCTGAACTGAAACAGATAGATGAGGTGGTAAAAGACCTGGTGACATTTTACGAGCGTAAAGGTGCAAAGATCATCCTGCTGTCCGAATATGGCATCGCCCCGGTAAGCAATCCTATACATTTGAATCGTCTGTTACGTCAAAACGATATGCTGGGCATACGTGTGGAGAACGGTTTGGAATTATTGGATCCCGGTGTATCAAAAGCATTTGCGGTAGCGGATCACCAGATAGCCCATATCTATATCAATGACCCGTCGGTTACTGATAAGGTAAAGGGCCTGATCAAGTCGGTAAAAGGAGTAGAGTTGGTACTTGACCGTGCCGAACAAAAGAAATACAACATCGACCACGAACGTGCCGGCGACCTGGTGGTAATGGCCGATAAAGACAGCTGGTTCACCTATTATTTTTGGCTGGATGATGCCGTAGCGCCTGACTATGCCCGTATGGTTGATATACACAAGAAGCCGGGTTACGACCCGGTAGAGATGTTTATGACGTCGAAAGGTCGTGCGGCTTATAAATTACTGCGTAAAAAATTAGGCTTTCGTTATGTGATGGATGTTATCCCGCTGGAGGCTACGCTGATCAAAGGATCACATGGCAGAGTGAATATTGAAGACAAATTTAAAGCTGTGCTGGTTACAGCTAATAAAATTAACCAGGAGATGGTCACTGCCGTTGATGTTTATGATGTAATATGGAAGACGCTAACTGAACAGTAGCGCACGCTGTCGCTGTTAATTATTTTCTTTCGATAGCTACAAGCGTCTGACCATAATGGGCATCCCGTTTAGTAATTGCGGTATTGCTCAAACTCAATTATAAGGGAAGGAAGTCTTGTTTAAAGATAATTAATAAAAAACCCCCTTAAATTAGTATTTAAGGGGATAGAGAGTCCGGGTACTTCCTGGTTGGTGATCTCATCAGGATTCGAACCTGAGACCGACAGATTAGAAATCTGTTGCTCTATCCAGCTTATAGACGTTTAAAAGGCATTTAAGGGCTTTATATGGATGAGTGCGCCAAATGTGCGCCAAATGTCTAATCAAAAAAACACTTTCACAGAGCCTTCAATTATTAATGAAAGGGATTTATCCAAACGCTGTTATGTAACATTTTACTTAAATGGAGAACGAATAAGGGAATACAATGGTAAAAATGTTGGCATATCACTAAATCCTAATCGTGCTAAGTCAATTGCTGAAAGGCAACAACTATTGAAAAAATTGCTGTTCGAGATTCGCAAGGCTCTCGAAATACACGAATATCCACATTCAACACGTTCGCAAAAGACCGTTGTAGCCAATAAGCCTGGCAAAGGTTCTGAAATGATAGATCCTTCTGCTATCTCGACGTTATTTAAAGCTGTAAAAACCAAACTCCGTTCTAATCTAAGCCTGAAGTATAAAAGAAATCTTAAGACAATTTATCGGCAATTTCGAACTTTTATGAGTAATGAGGAATTAAATGGACCTCTTTCAGCAATTAGCATCGTACGTATAGAGTCTTTTTTGAATCAATACAATTCTACAGGTACTTATTACATGAACAAACGTCGTGATCTTGGCGTCCTATTTACCCTAGCCGCTAAAACGATTAATGTGAATGTAAAAACAGTGCAGGAATCCAGTAAGATTAAATCCAAAGCTAAGCTTCACAAACCTTATGATAAGAGCCAATTAAAACCAATACTTACTTACCTGCTAACTTATAATCCCAAGCTCTACTTATGCTGTCTGCTTACCTATGGCGCTTGGCTTCGCCCGCATGAAGAAGTTCGACTACTTACCAAGGGAGATTTCAAGAAAGACGACACCGAAGTTCATCTATCTGGCGAAGGTAACAAAGGTGGAAAAGTTAGAGTAGTTTACATACCCGAGTATGCTCAAACAGTGATAAAACCAATTTTGGAAGGTTTGAAGAGAAATGAAAACATTTTTAGTTTAAAGAAGGAACCTTTTAATGAGTCATACTTCAATACTGCCTGGAGCAGAGCCTACAAAAGGATGTATGCTTTAGGTCTAATTTATGAAGATCAGACTATATACTCTTTCAGGCATACTGCCGCAATCGAAGTTTATCAAAAAACGAAAGACGTTTATCTGCTTCAAAAGCTGCTTGGTCATTCCTCAATATTAGTCACCCTAAAATACCTTAGAAGTTTAGGCGAATTCAGCACTGATGAGTTGAGAGATGCTGCTCCACAATTATAAGTTTGTAACCTTAAAAACCACCGCAAATCCTTACTAGAACTAACATGGCATCCATAACAACAGCGACAAAGAATAAGCAAATCTTGCTAAGTCTTCGGAACCGTTTTATCAACGATTACAATTTAACAGAGGCAGTAAACAGTTTCTACAATCATTATGCAATTGACTTTGGAGCTGATGGCACTTTCCCTTACACTTTCACTCCAAGTATTATCATTCAAGACAAGCAATTAGAGCAATATATTCACGACTATGAAGACATTGTTAAAGGCCTTGCTTTAAATAATCATCAAAGTGATGAAATCTTTTTTCTGGCAAAAACGTTTGAGAGCTTCTCAAACGAGAAAGAAAAACAAATAATTAAAGAAAATTACCTGAGGGGTAACGGTAAGTTGCTGGTTAGTTTGCTCAAAGCCCCAATAAAAGATTATTCACTTGACAGTATATATCAGGCGTTCGATGATGAGGACTTGTACCCTGATGAGGTCAATAACATCATTCTAAGCTTCCTCACTATTGTTACAAATAAGCCCATTGAATCATTCCTTGATTCAGATAATCAATTAGACTTCTGCAAATTAAGCACTAATGAAGCTTTAAACCTTGTTAAGGAAATCAGAAAGCAAACCAATATAAGAATTGACTTTAGGACAGGTGATAAAGATATAAACATATACATTTCTAAAGACGTATCAACAATCTTTGGATACAAGGAGAATTTTAAATCGAGGTACTGTGAGCCGCAAAGTTCATGGTTCAAAAGGGAGATTTTGACAGATGTTGTTCGGAGACTGTTTAAAGAACAAGAATCTCACAATACCGATTTATACAAACACCTATGTAGGTTGAAGGAAGTTTTTAATCCTAATGCTAAAGAACTCGATAATCTAGTAGGTAATTGGAACAGAGAGAGTCATAAAACACACAATTTCAAAGCATGGTACAATATCCTTAATTCTTATTTAAATAATAACGGGTTACTAATTACTAAAAATAAAACTAACGCTAGAAGAGCTATTCTCTTTCTTCGGTTATCTATTATATTCGGTTTTATTGACGATAGCGGACATTTCGTTCAGCAACCGCTCTACAATCAAGTATCAAAAAGCTTAAAAACGTTTAACCTTAAAGTTTCAGGAACAACCAACTTCTCCCCAATAACACTACTCAATAATATTTTTAAAAACCTGTCCAGTTCTACCAAATATTAAAAAAGGTTAAAGATGAGCAATTTTTTGAAGTAGTTTAACCTTTTAAAGCGCTGTAAAACAGTATTCTAAGTTTTTTATTTTTTGATGTATCGTTAACTTTGTACCTCACAAATAGCAGAAGACGAGCGCTCGTTTGATGTTTAATAATAAATTAAATAACAAACATGTCAAATCTATTAAATGAGCTGCTAGGTAGCAGCAAAGCTCTGGACGAGCA
Organism: Mucilaginibacter terrenus; assembly: GCF_003432065.1. NCBI lineage: Bacteria > Pseudomonadati > Bacteroidota > Sphingobacteriia > Sphingobacteriales > Sphingobacteriaceae > Mucilaginibacter > Mucilaginibacter terrenus. The sequence goes on from NZ_QWDE01000007.1 coordinate 116,009, forward strand.
AAAAGGATTCGTATTTTTCAATGATGAACACCCTGAAGGGTATACATCTAAAGAAAGTTTTTTAGCAAGCTTGAGAAAGCAAAAAAATGGTAAAAAGGCTTTCAGGGTCGGTCACACCAAGACAATGTTCGATAATATGGCCCTTGGTCGAGGCTTACTTTCTGAGCCAACCCTTTCGAACGAAGATGGTGAGCAAGTTATATGGATTAGGTTCGGCTATGGCAAAACGAAGCAGAATCTTCAAATCCTAAATGAATGCGGTATGTACGACTTCATTATGGATTATGCTCATGGGCGTATCCAAAACGTACCAACTTTTGAAAAGCTAATCAATAGTATTAGCCAACAGTAATTTCCTCTGAGGGTGGTTAGTCAACCACCCTCTCATTTCAACACTATCATATCCAGTGAAGTCATTGACGACTATCAGATATCTATTATTAAAAAAAATGAATAAAAGCAGTTATAAATTCCTTAAAATAGGGAAAGAACAGTACTTAAAGGACATAATGGATTGTATTCCCTCAAATGTCATTTTATTTAAAGTATTAACCGGCATTGGAGCAACGACTTTGGAAATAGAATACCTTCTCCGGCACAGCATCATAATTGAACCCAACCTTCCAGTTATAAAAGGGAAATGTAAGAAATACAACAAGTCAAAGAAAAACCCAACCGTTTTAGGTGTTTATGAAGGAGTTACAGTAGACATGATTGTTGATTATTTACAATCTGACAATAAAGCTAAAAAGATAATCACTACTCCTGAATCTTATTTCAAAGTAAAACAGGCTTTTGAAGAACTTGCAATTAATATATACTCACATAGCTTTATGCTATTTGACGAATGTGAGCGAGTTGTGCAAGACGTTGGCTACCGTGAAAAGATTGCCTTACCAATGAAGGATTTCTTTCTATTTACACACAAAGCATTCATTTCAGCAACGCCTATAATCCCGAGTGATCCTAACTTTCTGTTACAGAAGTTTGATATATTTAACATAAAACCAACGTTTGATTACAAAGAGCAGATAACAGTTATAGACACTAATAATGTTCATTACACTCTCGCTAAGTTTTTTCAAGAAAACAGGCGAGACCAATATTTTATCTTCTTTAATTCAACGGATGCAATCGCATCTTTAATCCAGAGCTTAAATATTCTTGACGATAGTGCAGTTTTTTGTGCTAGGGAAAGCAAAGGTAAGCTGAAGGTAAATGGCTTTAAGCATTTAAGTACAGATATTGGTCCTTTTCAAAAATACAATTTCTTTACCAGTAGGTTCTTCTCGGCTGTTGATATAGATAACGTCTTAAATCCAACTATTATCATTATATCTGATCTTGTTACTGCTGCCCATTCTACCATAGACCCTTGTAGTGAATCTATTCAAATTATTGGGCGGTTCAGGAAAGTCGACGGTTTTGATTCTAAAAAGGAAGTGATCCACATAACCAATATTGATCCAGAATTGAAAGCAAAATCTGAACAAGAATGTGTCGATGATTTTAAGGTTGGGCATAGTACATATCAAACATTGAAACGTTTACATGATGCCACTACCACATCTTATGGTCGTGAAGTTATGAAAGAGGCGTTGACTAGAATTGAGTTTGCTAAGTACATCAACCTGGATGGCGAGATTAATTACTTTATGCAAGATAATACAGTTTATGAAGAGCGAAAGAAAGGTTACTACCAATCGGTTCAATCTTTATTGACAATATACAAAGATTCTAAGCATTTCAAGATGAAAGCAAAATCGGAATGGTATTCCTTTTCTGACTTGGATAGAAAAAGAACTGATAAGCAAGCGCGTTTAAAAACTGTTTTCGAGGTTGTAATGCCAGCTATTAAAGAACTTTATGATAAAAAAGATCAGACAACTTTTATATGGCAACTTCAGCTGCAAAGTCTAAAAGATGAATTTTCTCAAGTTTTTGATGCTTTTGACAAAATAGGACTTGAAGAGGCGAAAGCCCTTGAGTTTGACCACGTCAAAATCAGGAAGGCAATACAGCAAAAGGAGATTAGCAGTCAAAAAAGTCACTTCGGCTTTCTCGGATCTATAGAGAGTAATTTTCATGAAGGTGAAAGCTATTCGTCACAACAGATCATGTACAAGTTAAGAGCGGGTATGGCAGAGCATAACTTAAAGCTGCTGACTCCTGGGGTTAAGTTGCTGAAGGAGTATTGCCAACTCTCCGACAGAATAACCATTGGTCGCAATTCTGATGGTAAAGAGGTAAAAGGTTATAAATTAATCAAGATACTGAATAAAGCTAAAAGATAAGTTCTGCTACAGACATTTGAAAATTAGGGGTTTTTATACCCTTAATTATTAGTGTAGCAAGAACAAAAAGCCCCTTAATAGATATATAAGTTTTTAATAAAAAATTATAATGCAAATTTTAAATTATACAGGCCTTTACGTCGGTTTGACAAATATAGCAGGACAACCGACGCGAATACTGCCTCCTCAAGGAAGAGCTAGAATGGAAATTGATGGTACTGATTTCAAACAAACTGTTGACGGGGTTCCTATTTATAAAGTAAATCATAAAAGGATAAAAGGATTACCTGAACCAGATCCCAATAATGAAAGATTTTACATAATTTCGAAAGAAGTGGCAAGCTACATATCGAAACGTAGATATGATTTATTAGTCGCTGAAGAGCCATTTCAATGGGCCGGAGACACGTTTTATAGACGTTTGGTATCTGTCTCCACTAGTCAAAAAGGTTAATATATGAAGTATAAAGCTGCCTAGTGCAGCTTTTTTTTGCCCTGTCGACACATTCATTTAAAAGGCTAGCCTTGTAATACGATAGCCAAAACTCTTTTTATAAAATATCCCCCCTGGCATCTAAGAAATACATCCCTTTTACTTTTTTTGTGTTTTTTTAGAATAAAAGTTGTGCTTTGAGCACTCACACCGCTTAGATTTTACCCCCTCTCTGGTTGCTGATAGGAAACGAAAAGTTATCATGGTATTTAAGCTGTAAGGCTGGCTCAATCCTTCGGATTTCGTCACCTATATACAGCCTTGCTGAAGACTTCAATCTTCACTATGAATACTGCCTCAACAGCTCACATTCGTGAGCTCCCATGCTGTCCTAAGCTAATTGTCAATCAATTTAACACACCCATTCTCCATGAAAGAAGTATCAGAAATCAACAAAAAAGAAAATTCAAATCTGGCTCGAACAAGAAAGTCAAAGATCGGTAAGCGTTGGAAGCAAATTAAGCCAAGGAGTCATCCTAATAATTATTACCAAACAGTCCGGGTCATCATCAACAATTACCTGCGTATTTTAGAGATAGTCAAAACAGAGTACCTGCAGCTTGGAGAACGCTTTTTTGAGAAAGACCTGTTGCATGATCCTTCAGACCCTTTTACCCTTTACAAATTCTTTACGACTAATTTCTATTGGTACCTGGAATGTGACCTGCTTTTTAACATGAACATCTACTATACCTATAATGATTGTCCATACGATTACAAGGTAAACGACCTCATAAGCAGGTACACGTTAGCTGCAATTCCAAAAAGGCAGCATACGGACTTAGATGATTACATGAAAGGCACAATAGGATTTCAGGGAACACAGCTGATATTTCAGAAGAAAGTAGGAGAGGATTACTCATTACGTAGCAAAATGCTCACGCTATGATTGCAGGCATACTCTGCTTGCAAGTGACTAGTTAAAAGGTAACTGCTGCAGTTGCCTATTTTATAACACTCAAATGCTTGGTCTGTCGACCAGGCATTTCTCATTTTAATAGGACACCATTAAATATTAACAAAATAATCATGAATCAGAAAAAACAACCTAATCAAGCTCAGTTACCTTATAATGCCGAGGTGACAAAGGCGTACCACAAGGTATTAAAGTTTGCAAAGCAAATGATTTCCACATTGCCCGCTTATGAAGCTCGATGCACATTAGAGCTAAATGAGAAACATGCATTTTCAGAGCTTAAAATTCACCAGTTCGTATCACCAATGCTTTACCTCAGCCTGGAAGTAGGCGAACAGGACAGTTATTACATTCACTTTGGCTATGAACAGTTTGATTCAGAAAGCAGGCTTGCAGATTTCTCATCAAAATTTGTTCGTGCTATCTATCGGTTAACTTCAAGACAAGCTACCACAATCGATATTGAAGATTGCGTTCACACCAATAATCTGATAACAACCTGTTCAGAGTTATACGAGGTAATAGAAGATTCAGCTTACAACAAGCATGTTTTTAAAGAAATACCGTACAGACCAAAAAATGTAAAAAGAAAATTGATGAGAGCAGTCGGTTGACGGTAGGAGTTTCGGCTCCTACTTAAAAGGCGCATCTGGTAAAAAGTCTTTTACTGAGCACTTAAAAATTAACGCAAGCTTATTAAGGTGATTAAGGTTGTACTTAGTTGGGGATTTAGAACTTTCTGCTTGCCCAATAAAACCATTTGAAACATCTAATCTTACAGCAAGCTCAGATTGAGACATCTCTAATGATTCTCTTTTTTCTTTGACCTTGTTAATTACAAAAGCTTCAATCTCAGTTTTTAAACTCGTCGTCATCAACAACGAAAGAATAAAAACAAAGCCCACGGAACACTTAGTAATAACTAAGTATTATTATCTTAGTCAAAAATCTTTATCAAGAAAATGAAATCAATATTCTTCTTACTCATTTCCCTTCTCTTATCAACCGTCTGCTTCTCACAAACATTTAAAATTACCGATGTTGTGGCACCAGATAAATATTATAAAGAGGCTACAAGTCGCTACTTAGGAAAGAATTTAACATTGAATGTTTATGATAATAGTGCATCAATTTCAATAGGAAAGTTATCTATGGTTTTAAAGAAAAGGGCCGATAACGAATACGAAAACATAGAACGTGACAATGAGCGCGAGAAAATAATCTATGTTTTAAAGCTAAATACCACCATGTCCGTCATCACTTCGTTAACGTGGCAATTTCTTGCTTTTGAGAAGGACGGTCAAAGAAGAAATGTTGTAGTAACTTGTACAGGTAAACGCTTCTAAGATTAAACCTTTTTATAAAAACAAGCGCTTAGCTTAAAAATTCAGAACTGTTTTAATATCCGCAAGGCAGGCTTAGTTATGAAGTACAATCCAATAAGTAGAGAATTTTCACTGACGATTAACTGTCAAAGCAATTGGCCGATCTAAAGCCTGCTCTCACATTAAAAGGTACGATGTGTGATCATTGCCTGAGTAATGTCTATGAAACGTCATTGTAGGTCGAGTATCGTCTTAACAGTACTAAGATGGGATAGCTACACAGGAGGATAAATACATTTGTTATTAGAGTATGAGAATACGAGGTAAACAGACATCTAATAGCCAGATAAATATCTAGGACAGGCATTATTTTTCAACAATCTTCGCAGACGATGCAATTACTAAGGTAGAACAAGATAAAATGATGTTGATAAGAAGCCAGCAGAAATACACTTATACTATTGACTTAAGATGTAATTACATTTACCTTTGTTGTATACTTAAACAAAAAACCCCAAGAGTACTAATCTTGAGGTTTTAAGAAAGAGGCCGGATGGAATTTAACCATCGTATCGAGTTCGGTCTCGATAGTGTCTCAACTATATCGGATAATCCCTGTTTAAGGAAACCCTCTTTGTTTATATGGCCCAGCGGACTAATCCTAGCCCGTTGGGTTTTCATTTGCTTCAAAGATAAGGTATGAGTTTATAGGACGTTAGTTGAAGTTTTTAACATCACCTGTAAGTTATAAACAAAGAAAAATAAATTTGGAGGTTTGCTATTAGTGTATTTCCATTATAATGTAGTGAATTCCAAAGGGTTAACTTTCAGTAGAGTTGTGTTAACAGCAGCAGTTTAAAGTGGAGATTCTGATGAACGAGACCACCTGATTCCGGGGCAAGCTGACCACCAATTCCGGGGCAAACTGACCAGGGGATTCCGGGACAAACTGACCACCCTCAACGTGTAGCAAATGCTGTAGAAGCA
>NZ_QWDE01000008.1 GCF_003432065.1 Mucilaginibacter terrenus
AATGAAAATACCTTTTAAATAACTATTTTTGTACACGCTTTTATAGCGTTTGCTGCACGCCCCACGTCAGCTAATTGCCTGGTCAGTTTGGCCCGGAATCAGGTGGTCAACATCTCCATAACATACAACACCTACTTTTATTGATTTATATGTCCATTTGTTGTGTAGAAATGAACATGTAATCATTTTGTGTTCATATTTTTTTATCTAAATAACAATATGTTCATAATCCATTAAAAAATGGACACAACATTTCAATTGTTCTAAAATGTTTTGTTTATTTGTATCATGTTCAAATGCAGTTAAAAATTGGACACATTTATATGGCCTACGACCGGAGCAAACCATTTAACGATTTACCATTATTACCACCAACTTCGGAAATCGAAAATGATGTTGAAATTTTAAAGAAACTGGTGACTGCTTCAAGGGCATTGGCGGCAGTAAACAGTAGCATTATGAGATTACCCAATCCTTTGATGCTGGTGAATACGATTGCTTTACAGGAAGCTAAAGCTTCTACAGCTATCGAAAATATCTTCACAACAGAAGACGCTTTATATAAAGCCGTTTCAGACACAGTGCAGGAAGACAAAGCAAATGTTGCAACAAAAGAAGTATTACGGTATCGTGAAGCTTTATGGACTGGTTATCAACTTATAAAGGAAAATAACATTATCGACTTAGAAAGTATTTTAGGAATTTTTAGACAGATCAAAAATACATCATCGGGGTTACGATCACCGGCATCATTAACTATAATACAGCGTGGACAAAGCGAATTTCGTTCGGGTGAAGTAATCTACACTCCACCAAGGGGGGCTGGAATACTAGAAAAACTAATGGATAATTTATTGATCTATCTAAATGATAATGAAAAGTATCCTACAGACCCTTTACTTAAAATGTGTTTTGCTCACTACCAATTTGAAGCCATACATCCTTTTCCCGACGGAAACGGCAGGACTGGACGTATTTTAAACCTATTATATCTTGTACATGCGGGCTTATTAAATCAACCCGTACTTTATCTATCTAAATATATCATCGTTAATAAAGACGACTATTACTATAACTTGGGTATCGTCACACAACGAGGCTCGTGGAAACCCTGGATGCTATATATGCTCGAAGCAGTAGAAAAGACAGCCCAATTAACAAGCCAGTTAATTAACAGCATACTTGCACAAATGGATTCAACGTTGGTCCATGCCAAAGGTTTAATAAAATGGTATAATAAAGAGGTAAATGAATTAATTTTCAGTCAGCCATATATCAAACCTAAATTCATTGGTGATCAATTAAATATAACATCCAGGACAACCCTAACAAAATACTTCAACGAATTGGTTGATGCAAAAATATTAAGTCCCATAAAAGATGGTAAAGAGTTATTCTATGTTAATAACGATTTAATCCAAATATTGGAAGGATAACAAATACTAACTTTTAATTTTTTTGCGAAGGAGAGCAGGTGTGTTATGAGGAACGAGTTTCACTCCTGCCAGAGGCAGCGAGGCTGACGGCGTAATGAAACCCGGCGCGATAGCGCGAGGTGGAATGAAGCCGCCTGCCTTAGCTGCATGGTTCCAACGGGTGTACGTGTCGTTTTGCTTTGCTTTTCAGCAGCAAGGTCGGACGATTTAAATCAATTGCCCGACATGCTACTTTTGGGTGCTTAGCGGTACCATCTTTACGGTCAACAGTTTTCAGAAGCAAGGCAAGGCGAACGAATGCCCGCCTGCCAATACTGCTGAGGCTGTCAACAATTAATATCTTCTATATATTGCTTATAAATTCTTTCCGCGACCTTATTGAATTTTGTTACTTGTTTAGATAGTATTCTCAATGAATCTCCGTCAGGATCAAATGAACTGCTATATCGTGATTGCGAATAGGAGTTTTGTAGCAATTGATATAGTTGTGCCCCCTCGGTGGTATCAAGTTCAAATACGTCTTTTAATTCATCCGTAAATAACAATGTAAGCCTTAGCAATCGCGATAAATTATGCATTTGCACCCGGTAACCTATAACGGCTTGTATAATAGCTTTTAAAACGCTTTCAACAGATTGATGCAAAAGAAAGGCTGCAAGCCTGAATTTGTTATCGGCCCTGTATAATTCTGCGCCTTTTAAAAATTCGCCACCTTGTTTTCCCCATCTTTCCCAATTGAACTTTGCCCGTTCTAATAATATCTCATTAGTTACTTCTGAGTGCGCTGGCAATATTAATTCAGGGAACTGATATAGAACAAATCCCTTTTTCATAACAGTTGACCAAAAGCGCCTGCCAATATTTAAAGCTTCTTTTGCGCTGTTCACCTTATGGACTATCGCATGTACATGAGCGAGGTACTGGCAATTGTCTTCTATCTTATTACTGACTTCATGCTCGGGTGTTTTTTCATCATCGCTTATCAGGATAAGTAGGTAAAATGTAAACGGCTTAGGGTGTGTTCCTAAATGAATAATCATTTGAATCTGCGGGCAGCATTTTAGTATAAGATTTTTAATTTCTTCCAGTGCCAATTTTTCGGCTGCTGTTGGTTCAGGGCTTATTGACCTTAGCACAATTGGTTTGGTAGATGTTTCTGTTAAGCTACTTTCAAACTTGCTACGCTTTAGCTGTGGACGACCGCCCTCTCGCTGACTGATTAGCCACGCCGCTGAATAAAGCTTAATTAAGTTTTCATAAACAGTAATGACCTCACCTGCATATAAAGATTCGACATCCGTATTATTGTATAGAGCTACGTGTGACCACTCATGTAACTGATCCCGGTATTCCTGTGGCTTAATTTTCTTAAAAACTTTCTTAACTGCCTTATAGGGTTCAAGCTGTTCTTTTAAGGAAAGGTTTTTAGGGTAGTATTCCCATTGTTCTTTTTCTTCTTCCAATTGCTCCTCCGTGAGCTGTTTCCGCTGATAAGAGAAGTTTTTGTAACTAACTAACAGCAAGTACATAGCTTCCAAAATCCTCAAATTGAGGTCATAAATAAAAAGCAAGGTGCCGGGGCCATGTCGCTTTTCATCATAATGCTCGTCATTAACTACATAATAACGCCATTCCTTTAATCGCTTGCCGTGGCCTTTTACTGAATCAGCACTAAAAAAATCGACTACTACAGACATTGGATTTTCAACTTCGTAATGGCGAAGTGTCTTAGGGTAATGTTCCCAGGGTGCATACGGTGCGTTATTCATAAAACTCTTTTTACACCGGCCTCCATTAACCGGTAAAACAAAAGAATAGCGAAACTTAACCGTACCGAACCATAAGCAATTGTACTTTACAATAAAGCTGTTGTTTTGTACATTTACATTTTAACAATACATTTGACTTATGGCAGAACCAACCTTACATATCGGTAGAAAAATTAGTAAGATTCGTGAACTAAAAGGGATGAAGCAGGAAACCCTTGCGCACGAATTAGGTATAAGCCAACAAGCCGTGTCAAAAATTGAGCAGAGTGCAGATGTTGACGGCGAAGCATTAGAAAAGATTGCTAAGATTTTGGGCTTGTCTTCTGAAGCAATTAAAGCTTTTACTGAGGAAGCTGTCTTCAATATTATTTCAAATACATTTCACAATACCAGTAGCGATAATTCGACTTTAATTGCCAGTTCCTTGAACTATCAACCAACTTTTAATACCGTTGAAAAAATAGTTGAATTATATGAAAGGTTATTGCAGGCCGAAAAAGAGAAAAACGAACTCCTAAAGGGCAAATAACCAGAAGTAGTTTAAAAATATTAAATTGCCAACATCTAAAGGGACAAACTCTTTTGTCCAATTGTGATAAGGTTTAGGTTAAAGTCCCCAAACAGCGAGTATAAGGGGACTTTTGTTATGTACAATCTGAAAGGTGAAAACAATTTAGGTAGGGTTTTAGTAATGTAGGCTAAAAAACAATGGTTTGCCTTGTGGTATTGCAGTTTTAAATAACTAAAAAGAGAATTCAGGGTAAATCAAGATCGACCTTACATTGCTAAAAATCCAGCCTGTCATTCATGATTTTTCTTTTGTAACTGGGAAGGTAAACGGAACCGTCCCGTTCCAAGTCTGCGTACAACCAACTGAGCTGGTCGTTAAGTGACTCTTTTAATTTCCTGTTCCTATTGATTTTAAAATCAAGGCTATTGTTGAACATGCGGAGTTCGGGAAATTTTTCACGGAGTACCTGAATCCGTTCCAGTGCAGGGGGATGACTGTTCGGAAAAGGGCTTTCAAAAGCATGGATGCATTCATATATGTCAAAGTAAAACAGTGCAGCGCAGGCTTCGGCCAGTAACAGTTCTTTCATTTGGCCATCGAGGGTAGTGGATGCGATGGCGTAGTAGTCTGCATCAAATTCCTGCTCCTGGATCGTGGAATAAAATCGTCTTTCACCTGGAACGCTTACTGCATGAAGCATTTCCTCACGGGTAATACATTTACCTTCAAGGTGGCCAAGATAATGATGGGCAAATTCATGACCAATGATAAATGTAAGTTGAAAATTTGTCATGTTATTGATCATCCGATGGATCCTTTTTGGCAATAAGCCTCGTGGATCCAGTTCAAAATCGGGAGATTCAAATTGCATAATCGTCCGAATGGCGAGCAACAAAGCACGTTGGCAGTCGATTTCCGGAACATTCAACCGCTCACCATGTTCCCAAAGGTTCATATAATAAAAGAATTGTTTGAGGTGGTAGGAAACAGTGATAAAATTACCGAATTCGGTCGGCCAGCAGGAACCATTAGCTTCGGCCATCAGGAAAAATCCGGCGGGTATGTTCCAGCATTTTTGTTTGGTGTCGTGGTTAAGATAACTTTTATATTTGCTGAATAATGGAGAATCGAAATATTTTGTAAAATTCCATCTTTCACCTTTTTCCTCCATTGCCCGGAAACAGATGCGTTGCAAAGTAGGATTCTCCGCTACTTCTTCTGCCCGTAGCAATAATAGCATGTCCTCACTGCTTTTTGGATCAGATAGTCGGTAAATTTCTTCCTTGCTGCAAATGGGGTAATAACGTTTTTGCTTTTCTGAAAATTCTTCAATTTCCTTTTTATCTACCCGATGTAAAATATGAATAAGTGCTTTTTTTTCTTTGTTGAAAATAAAGTTGTTTTTTAGTGCTTCATAAAACGGGTGACTTTCCAGTTTGTGTTCAAAGGATGTCAGCTGATCATTGGATAAGTCGGTAATTAATTCTATATGATAATAGTAATCGGGGTCTTCCGGCAAGTTTTTAGGTAGATAATCTTCAGGTTTGGGTTTGCTTTTTGAAAAGTTAAATTTTCGGTGCATGATCAAAGGTATTTGAGTTAATTTAACTGGCAGGATTAAACCCAGCCCAGCAGTTGTTGGAGGGTATGGGAAAATACTGAGCCATCAAAATGTTGCTGTCCTATTATATAAATGCGACTGGCTACGTCCTGTATACCCTCAATTAGCGGAAGGGCAGCATTTCCATTGATCATTTCAGTGAGCCTCTGATAATCAAAATTAACTGATAGAAAAATACCCCGCTGATAACCATAGCGGGTCATAAATTCGACAATCTTTTTGATGTCATCCTCTACCATTTCAGACTCCAGGAAGCGGATAGTCTTGACTTCTACCACATAAGGATGGTTGTTGGCATTTCCCGGTGTATGCAGAAGGAAGTCAGGCGCAAAATTTGCTGACAGTGCCAGTAGTCCCATTCTTTCCAGCAAAGGCTGTATTTGTTGTTTCTGAAGTTCCCCTTGCAGATGCAGTCCTTCATATATTTCGGGTCCGTTGTCAGCTATCATGGCTAATCTTAATCGGTGATATAGTTCATAGCAAAAAATACGTTCACCGGATTTGATTAGGTGGTCGCCTATGAGTTTACGTTTTAAATTATAACGCTGGCCGCGATTCTCTATACGGGGCAGTAGTTGTCGGACATCATAATGGACGGTTTGCCGATAATCTTCAGGTACAGCCGCGACAGCTGCAATAAAAAGATTATGAAAATGTTGAAGGTCTTCTTCTGACATGGATATGAGTTAGGAGATAATTAAACTTGATAAGGTAAAAATAGATTTCTTACGGTCATAGCAGCAACTTTATACCTATTTTAATGTGATAAACCGCATTAAGTTCTTCATTTCTTGCTTATTAATGGCTTACAAATGTTCGAACGCTCGGACGGGCGTTGTTTTAATAATTGCAATAAGTATTTAGCTTACTTATTTTCTGTTTTTGAATAAGCGGTATCCATAGCGGATAAAGTTCTCTTTTTAGCGATTTGCTTTAAATAAATCCATGCGCGTTGATAGTGGGCTGATTGCTCACTTTGCTTGTGCTGGCCGTATGCATCAATTGCTCTGCCACCTAAAGAATATAGGTATGTTATAACTACGAAGCATAAACCCCAAGGAATAAGTCTACCAAATACGATTTTATAGTACTGGCCCTGATTGGTTTCAGGAAATAATAATATCCGTATTTGTTTAGTGACGGATGTTGGCACCTTGCTCAATTTCTCATAGATCTGTTTAAGCAAGGTCAATTCGTCATTCTGTTTGATGTTCTGCTTGATTTCCCTTACTTCAGTAAGTATAGTATTTATCGCAATTGAATAGTCAGGGACTGGATTATCGGTAATTTTTGTTACCTGCTTTTCCATCTCTGTATTCTTTTTTACAAGGCTATCAACTATCTCGTCGTTGTTATCCATTCTTTGCTTTAGTTCATCTATCTCTTTCATCTTGATATTCCTCTGCTTTGTTGTTGTTCATTTTTCTTTCGCCGCTTTCTTTCCGGGCTATCATCATCGTCTGCAATATTGCCAAGTAAGTCATCTAATAAATCCGCTCCTGCTGATAGCGATTGCCTCAAATAATGGGTTTCAGGTTCCGGCTTTAAATAAACCGTTTGTTCAGTCTTGTCCTGGCTTTCTCTTTCCTGCTTTGCGGTTTCCATCACTTCCCTTAGCTGATCTGCCAAGCTCTTTTCCGGTTTAACCTTCTGCTGCTCTATGGCCTGGTTAAGCTTTACATAACTTAAACTGCGGTCGATCTCTGACCCTTTAAATTTGTATTCGCCTTTACTGAAACTGATGCCCTGTACTTCCGTAGTGCCGCTTTTGAATTTCAAATGGGTAACAATACCCTGCTTGGCCAATACTTGCTTTAGGTCATTGATATTTTTTACTTTTTTGCTGGCTGCCTTGATGGCATCGAATAATTCATATTTGATTTTGTCCTCGCCTTTTAGCTGTTGGCGGTTAACACGCTCTTTACCCGGTGACAGGTAAAGACCATGTTTTAAGGTCAATTCTTTTGCTACCTGTACATTCCGCTGCTTTTGAAAGTTATCGGATATGGTTTTACCATTGTTACTTACCCGGTTGTAAACGATATGGATATGCGGATGATCTTTATCCCGGTGCTTTACGATTAAGTACTGCGTGTCCTGTATCTTCATTTTTTTCAGATACTCTTTCGCCAACATCACCATTACCTCATCGTTCAACTTAGCGGCATCGTTTACGCTCCAGCTTAATGCAATATGACCGACTGCTTTTCCTAAATTGGGATTGTATTTTCGTTGCAGGTTAAAATCATTGATGATCTGATTAACCTGCTGCATTCTTACGCCTGCGGCATCCAATACGACCGCATCATGTTTTTGCACCACATACCGAATACATCCGCCAAAGCTGCTACCTGTTATCACTTTCCCTATCATTGTTATTGAGACGTTTTAAAGTAATATCTATCTCGTTCAAAATTTTAATGCAATCCCTCGCTACAGTTAATAGTCCAAGTTGATGCGCAAGCTTTGTTAATTGATTTAAGTTATTGGCAAGCTCGGCGAGCATCCAAAGGATGCGCCGCTCATCGTCTGTTAATCGAGGAACCACCTTAGCGCTTTTGGCTGCTGCCCTTATCCAACTACTTGACCGCATGCCTGCGGTCTTGGCTTTACTATCGATATAAAAGCGTTCGGTCGCTGTCATCCTAATGCGGATAATCAACTCCCGTTTAACCCTTTTCTTCGGTGCACCACCTTTGTTTTTGGGCTGGGTTACCGGTTGTTTATTATTTGTCTTTACTGTTGCTTCCATCGGTTAATTCCTTAATCCTTCTTCCATTTTTCCCTTTTGCAACCATCGGGCGCAAAAGGCAAGTTTGCCCGGTGCCGTAGGCATCCGGGAAGTTTTTGTGGCAACAAAAACACAAACTTGCTCCTTACAGCGGATAAAAAACGGCCATTGGCCGTTCGCCCTTTATATAGATATACATCTATACCGCAAGCGGTATTTTGCTGGTGAAAAAAAAGCGGTTTACCGCCCAATTCCCAGCCCCCTTTCTTCAGGCGCTTCGCCCCTGATCTGCGCTTGCAAAGCGCCTCTTTGTTGGGCACTCAGGTATTCATTCACATCGTTATAGCCTTTGTAAAACTCGCTGGTATCGATGCCGTTGATACCTGCTTGTCTCAACTTTTCTGCGGCGGTTTGTCCGGCCTTGTCGTTGTTTAAAAACAGAAATACATCTTTGTAACTTTTCAGTATTTCGATGCTCCGCCCAATCAGGGCGACTGAATTAAGGATGATCACATCGGTTTCGGGCCTGCGCAATTGCTTCAATTGTAATAGTGACAAAAAGTCCATGAAACCTTCAATTATGCAAACCGCTTGCGTGCCGTTGTGATTCTTAAGTATGGTGATATCCTTTGGCGAGGACGAGCCTTTAAACCAGTCATTACGCAATTCGTAACCGCCGGAGCGGTTCGCAAAACCGATAGCGTTATAATTCTTACCTGCGATGGCAAAGCGAACTTCTTTACAATATGCTTTTGCCAGTGGCTGACTGATACTTCTTTTTTTGATATAGGCCACCATCGCCGGGGTTTGAAGTTCCGTTACGTCCAGTATTTCGATATGATTTTCTTTGGCAGCCGGAGATTTTGGTCCGGGTGTAAAAGTTATTATCATTTTCGCATCAGGAGAAAGATGGGTATAGCCGCTGCTGAGCAGCGGCAAAAAATCCTTTACGCTGCATTTGTATAACCGGATACCCAAATCAATCATATTACCGCCCTCACCTATGCCGAAGTCAAACCATGCGTTAAGCCGGGTATTAACCTTAAAAGAAGCGTGGCTTTCTTCATGTAATGGGGAAAGGTACCAGTAGTTATTACCCCTGATAAATTGTGGTTGGTAACCGCATTTTGCCAGGTATTCGATGATCGGGATTTGCCGGGCTTCACCGCAACTCAATGTTCTCATACGCTTTAATGTTTATTTTTGATGATTTGATGAAATCATCACTTAATATTTTGTTTTTCAATTAGTTAACTCATCATCATTTATTCATCATCATTTATTCATCAAATTTGTCATCAAATCATTTTGGTGTTTTTTTCTTTCATCAGCAATTGGCGTTGATGATACTTTGATGAAGTTTTGATGACTGTATTTTTTTGATTATCAATAAATTACATTACCTGTCATCAAATCATCAGGAATCGTTGATCTTTTCAATCACTTTGATACTCATGTTAAAGTAGCGGCCTTTCTGTGTGCTCTCATAGATAGTACCGTCCAGCCCAATTTTGTACTGGTTATAGGAGTTGGAATTGGCAGCCGGTTTCAAGTTCCACACGTTCTGTAGTACCCTGCGGATAGCGGTGGTATCATGGTTGCGGAAACCTTTTTTATTCAGCCAGTCCTGCACATCGCCCACACAAAATTTCACTTCCTCTACTTCCTTTCCGTCCGCTATTGTCAATAGTAGCCCGGCAATTTCCATCTCCAGTTTGTTCCGGTTTTGCCGGATAACTTTTTTGAGTGCGGGTGTAGCGATCTGCTGGGCGGTAAACCACATCCGGCTTTGTTTTGGCGTAGACAGCTTCCTACCTGTCAGGTAGTGAATGAGTAAAGGAATTTCCTTTTTAAGAGCGGGCAACAAGCCCTGATCTTCCTTTTCCAGTACTGGTATCTTGCGTATCCAGTACCGGGTTTCGCCGGGGTCAACCAGTACAAAATTGTCCTCGTTATTACTGCATAAAATGAACTTGCCGAAAAATTCGATTTCCTGTCTGTCCTGTCCTTTGGCCTCGGATTTGTAGAATGTGGCAGTACTTAGATTTTTCAGGCGCTCGGAGTCTTCCCGGCGTTCCAAAAAAGTTTCATCCACTCCTATGATGACCTTATGCGCCCATTCTGCGTTAAAGTTTGAACGAAAGTCCTCGTTTGTGTTGATGGTCATGTTATCCCCGAAAACCGCTTTCAGCAGATTTAAAAAAGTGGTCTTTCCTGTATTCCGCTCGGTGCTGACCAGGCAAAGGATGGGCAGCATCTGCATCGGCATTTCGAGCAGGATTTTTAAATAATCCAAACCGTATTCGAGCTGGTCGCCGAAAATATGACCCAGGTAGGCCAACGTCCGCTCCGGCTGTCCAATCTTCGGAATATGTATAAATGGATGATACCGATTATAAAAATTGCCGATAAAGCGCTGGTAATGCAGGTGTGATGGTACAAAACAAAAGCCATCATACTTCGGTATGCCGGACAGATAGCTCTTGCCATGATCTTGCTTAATGCACTCTACCGACCAGGGAAGGAGCAGTGTCATGCGGTCACCCGAAGCGAGGGGCTTTTGAACGATCTTGTAATAGGCCGTGCCGATTCGGAGATAAGGATATTCCTGTTCCATATTTCCTTTTATTTTCTGCGCAAACGGCGTTTAAAAACAAAATTTTCTGCTTTCTCGACTATTTCTGTGTCGGTTAGCCTTTTATGGGACATCAGCCAGCTAACGATCTCCTTTTTAGAGAACCTGACACCACCATTAGGAAGAACAATACAGGGAATCTTTCCTGCGGATTTTAACTGGTAAAGGGTTTGGCGTGCGTAACCTGTAGTTTTCTCTGCTACCTCATAGCCGCCTATTTCATCTTCGTCACTCGGTACCGGTAGTGGTGCGGGCAAAGCTGTTGCGGATTCTTTTAAAATGGTCAACAGATCTGATACTTTAAGATCTATTACCCTGGTGTTTTCATTGATATTCATTCGACCTCCGTTTTGGTTAACGGAAGCAAAAAAATAGAACAAAATAGACCTATACGACCGATTGGGCGGTATCGTACGAACGTACTTTATGTCATGCTTGGGTACATTATGGAGTTCTATCCAAAACGTTTATTCTTTTAGGATTGATTTATATACCTCGACATAATCATCGGGTAAAGTTTTAAATCTTTCATTCTCCAATACAACAAGACCTTTGTTTTGACCGATCATAAAAACGGAATGCAATAATCCCCTGTGACTTTTTTTTAAAATATCCTCCGAAAGTATTTTGCGGTCTTTAATGCAGTATTTAAGGAAACCTGCCAGCGTTTTGTCCGGTGCACCATTACGTATAATTTCGGTAAGCTCTATTTTTCCCTGCTCGTTATATTTAAAAAGTGGCCCGTTTTTACTGTGCCTGTTCAGGTCATCTATTAATTTTTTAAATGCCATTTCCTTTTCTTCTATTGTTTTACCTTGCCGCCAAAAATCATAAAATGACTGCGGTTTACGCAATAACTGAAAATCCTCCTTGTCTATCTGACCAAGTGCAAAAAGTTGTTTTTGCCAGTCCTTGCTCCAAAAAAGATAGAAAACAGCATCGATATTTTTCTTGTTTCCGGCGGGAAAAATCTGACCGATCAAGACGTAGCCGATAAAACAGGTAATAATAAATCCCAAAAGACTTATTGCAACAAAATACGTGCCTTTAGAATAGACACCGAAACCCAAAAACAAAAGGCCGATCAACAAAAATGACAGGCCATAGAAAACCATCAGCAGGTAGTGAAAAAAACTTACATTGATATAAAACAATCGAAGCTTGCTAACTTCTATCGGGTCAAGACCATTAAAAGTACCCTTAACCTGCAATAAACGCTCCTGTGTCGGCAAATGATGAAAACGGCCACTAAGCTCATCCTGCCAGTTTTTAAAACTTACCGATAAAAATAATTGGACGGGCAATAGCCAAATGCCTAATACGCCAAAGGTAATAATCAGCGGCAAGCGTATTCCCGGAACCAAAAGGTAGACCAGGGTAAACGCTATTACTAAACCGATTTCAAAAAAAACCTTTTTCATATTCAAAGTTTAGGGAATTTCAACATTTCGTTTCTTTTCTTTTCGTCAACGATTTTAGCATAGATTTGGGTCATTTCGATTTTACTGTGTCCCAGCAGTTCTTTCATGGTATATATATCGATTCCAAAAGTCAGGCCAATGGTTGCAAAAGTGTGCCGGGCAGCATGGAAATGGAGGTTTTTTTTCAGACCGGCTTCCAATGCCCAGAATTTTAAGTAAACATTCACCACCTGACTCGTTGGCAAATCCCAAAACACTTTCTTATTTGTAGGATGCTTGACCACTTTTGCAATAATCGTTTTTGCTTCATCGGCCAATGGTACAGTAACAATTTTCTTTGTCGTTTTTGCCGGTCGAAAAATCAGCTGTTCGTTAACAATTTCATCGTAATGCAATTTCTTAATATCCGAAAACCGCAAACCAGTAAAACAAGAAAATATAAAAGCTTCCCTGATCTGGCTGTTTCCTCTTTTGGGAACGTAATTAGCTAAGGTTCTTACTTCTTCAATAGTGAGCGTGGTGCGCTCCGAGTCTTCCTCCTCGATAATCTTAAAACTACCAAAAGGAGAAGTTTGAATAATCCCTTTAATTACCAGTTTATTGAAATGCTGCCTGAATACGGACATGTAGGCATTAGTTGTATTTCTGCTAACCTGATTAAGCAGGTAACTCTGAAACTTATCTAAAAATTCTTCATCTACTTCCTGGAATAATATGGTTCGTTTGGGGCAATACTTTCCAAGATGAATGATCAGACATTCCAGTTTATAATTAAATTTCTTTGCAAGGCATTGATCAAGATAGTCCTGAAGATAATAATTGATCTTGGCAGGTTGCTTATAGCCATGCTCCGAGAAATTCAGTTCGTCCTCTCTTTTATTACGAAGTGCTTTAATAATCTTCAGTTTTTCTTTATCAGGCTCGCTAACGCGGCTTGCTGCATCAGAATAGTCTTTATCTACATAAATCTTAAGAAACTCGTAATTGCGTTTACCTTTACCCTCACCGGTATTGGAATAGACATCCAAATAAGCACTAAATTTGCCTGTGCTTAGCTTTTTGTATCTAATAGTTACCATCACTTATTAATTACTGTTTATTTGTTACTTTTGTTACTCGTCAAACCTGAATAGTAACACCTGAGTAACAAAAGTAACATAAAATAGAATAAAAAACAAAAGATTAAGAAGGCTATTAAAACATTTTTAACATTGATAATCAATACATTAACATCATTAACCTATCCCATTCTTTATGGGATTATATACTCTTAAAAGCATTGGCCGGTATTTATATACACATTCCATTTTGCAAGCAAGCCTGCCACTACTGCGACTTCCATTTCAGCACTTCGCTTAAATACAAAGAAGACATGGTTATGGCGTTGTTAAGGGAAGCTGTTTTTCAAAAGGACTATTTAAACGGTGAACCTGTACAAACAATTTATTTTGGCGGAGGCACGCCGTCGTTACTTGGTGCTGAAGACATAAACCGGCTTATTGATACAATTACAAAAACTCATACCGTCAGTAGCGACGCAGAGATAACTCTTGAAGCAAACCCGGATGATCTGAACGCCTCTAAGGTTATGGAACTTAGGGCTACTGCTATTAACCGCTTTAGCATAGGCACACAATCTTTTTTTGATGAAGACCTGCTGTGGATGAACCGCGTGCATCGCAGCCAGGAAGCCGAAGCATCAATAATGCGGGTGCAGGACGCTGGCTTTGAAAATATAACTATAGACCTGATATACGGCTATCCGCTGCTTACTAACGAAAAGTGGAAGCATAACCTTGACAAGGTTTTCACATTAGATATACCTCATATATCTGCGTATAGCATGACTGTAGAACCTCAAACAGCATTGGCATCTTTTATTAGTAAAAAAAGACAACCACCAATGAACGAAAGGCAAAGCGCTGAACAGTTCACCTTTATGATAGATGAAATGGAGCAGCGGGGCTTCGATCAATACGAGATATCTAACTTTAGCAAACCGGGAAAACACTCAAAGCACAACTCCAACTACTGGAAAGGTGTAAAATACCTGGGGATAGGTCCGTCGGCACACTCGTTTAACGGTGTTACACGCCAATGGAATATTGCCAATAATGCAAAATACCTTGATGCGATATCCCAGGCATCTATCCCGGCAGAAATTGAGCAATTAAGTGAGAACGACAGGTTAAATGAATACATTATGACGTCGCTGCGCACAATGTGGGGTGTGGACATTGAAAAGCTTGAAGCAATTGCAGTTGGTTCCTCCGCGATATTTTTAAAGGAAGCCGCACAATATGTTAACTCCGATAAGTTATTGTTGAACAATAATGTTATTACACTTACAAAATCCGGCAAGCTATATGCCGACAGCATTGCAGCAGATTTATTCTTTGCGTAGTACGATATCTAACTCCCTCTGGTTTTTAGTTTATTATCCCCACCGGTTGTTATAAGTAGCGCGCAAAACGGAAACCGCTATTTCACTTAAGGCGTATCTCCCAATATAATTTAAACAACATCATAAAATGAAAAAACTAATTATGGGAGCGCTGGCAATAGCAGCTTTAGCGTTTGCTCCAAAAGCTTTTGCTCAAACTAAAATGGTTGGCGGTGCAGCTATGTATCCTACCAAAAACATTGTAGAGAATGCTGTAAACTCTAAAGACCACACTACTTTGGTCGCAGCCGTGAAAGCAGCGGGTTTGGTAGAAACTTTGCAATCAGCAGGACCGTTTACGGTGTTCGCACCTACTAACGAGGCTTTTAACAAACTGCCTGCAGGAACTGTAGATAACCTTGTTAAACCAGAGAACAAAGCTACATTGACCAAAATATTAACTTATCACGTAGTTGCCGGTAAGCTAAGCGCAGCTGATCTTTTAGCGAAAATTAAAGCCGGTGGTGGCAAAGCAGAACTAACTACCGTGAGTGGCGGTGTTTTAACTGCAATGGTTAAAGGTAAAAAGGTTTACCTGGTTGATGAAAAAGGCGGAAAAAGTTGGGTAACCATTGCTGATGTAAACCAAAGAAACGGTGTAATACACGTAGTAAATACAGTGTTGATGCCGAACTAAGTGCAGGAATAACTCCGAAAAACAAACAATTAAGAGCAAGCCCGACGCTATAAACGCCGGGTTTGCTTTTGTCAGCAAAAAATCAAAATAGACTTTGGCGGCGATACCAGTTGTTAATTTAATAATTTTGCTTGTTAAGAAATTGTATTATGAGTTTGTTGTTAACCGCTATAGACAGAGTAGACCAAATCAGTAAAGAGGACTTTATAAACAACTACTTAAAACCGCGTAAACCGCTTGTAATTACCAAAGCAACAAAGAACTGGCCGGCACTACAAAAATGGACCTTTGATTATCTTAAAGAAGTAGTAGGCGACATTAAGGTTCCGCTTTACGACAGCAGTA
Source organism: Mucilaginibacter terrenus (assembly GCF_003432065.1). Classification (NCBI taxonomy): domain Bacteria; kingdom Pseudomonadati; phylum Bacteroidota; class Sphingobacteriia; order Sphingobacteriales; family Sphingobacteriaceae; genus Mucilaginibacter; species Mucilaginibacter terrenus. Next base: position 15,550 of record NZ_QWDE01000008.1, read on the forward strand.
AGGCAGACCCATCCAAGCCGATAAATGCCTCTGCTGCAGAGATGAAGTTTGGTGACTACATAGATCTCATTCAAAGGGAACCAACAGATCTGCGGATATTTCTGTTCGACCCTATTAAGCACGCTCCCAAGTTACTGGATGACTACCGGTCCCCTACCGATTTAATGGGCGGCTTCCTTGACAAATACCCCAACATGTTTTTCGGCGGAAGAGGTTCGGTAACGTTCTTGCATTACGACATTGACCTCGCTCATATATTTCACACTCATTTTAATGGCCGCAAGCACGTGATTCTTTTTGATCAGAAATGGAGCGAACGCCTTTATTGCATTCCGTTTGCTACTTACGCGCTGGAAGATTACGACATTGAAAACCCCGATTTTGGCAAATTTCCGGCACTGGATGGTATTGAAGGCCAGGAAACAATTCTGGAACACGGCGACACTTTGTTTATGCCAACTGGTTACTGGCACTGGATGAAATATCTTGATGGATCATTCTCTATATCATTACGTGCGTGGGATAGCTCGTGGGCTATCAAAGCAAAAAGTTTATACAATTTAACCCTGCAACGCAAGTTTGACGACGTCATGAAAAAAAACTTCAAAAAACGTTACATGGATTGGAAAGAAGAGCTTGCAATAAAACGCGCGAACAAAGCCTTATCACAAGGTAAACCTTTCTGATCGGCTGTTATTTAACATGCTAAAACTTCTTTAGTTCTAAAACTATAAGTTATAAAACCCACAGTCCAAACTTTCGTAAAAGGCTGTTGTTTGTTGAGTGTTAATAACAGAAAATGTCGAGCCAAAACCAGCCTTTAATTCCGGTAGAGGAACAATTTAAAATAATAGCCGATACTGCCCCGGTACTAATCTGGATATCTGGTGTGGACAAGTTGTGCTATTTTTTTAATACTGGCTGGTTAAATTTTACAGGACGATCAATGCAGCAGGAAGTTGGAACTGGCTGGACAGAAGGTGTACATCCGGATGACTTGCAGCGCTGTTTGAAAACATATTTTCATGCATTTGATGCTCGCGAGGAATTCAGAATAGAGTATCGGCTCAAAAGGCACGATGGTCGTTTCTGCTGGGTGATAGATCATGGCGTACCCAGATATACTCAGGATGGGGAGTTCGCAGGATATATCGGATCTTGTATAAATATAGACAGTGTTTTAGAATCTGAACGGGTTAAAACAGATTTTATAAGCAGTGAATCCGTTAAGAACGAGCAAGCTCTAAATGAAGAGTTAGCCTCAACAAATGAGGAACTTACAGCCGCGAATGAAGAACTGGCATCAATAAACATGCAATTGGTGTCTGCCCAGGGCAAACTTGCTGCACTGAACAGTCAGTTGGAGGAAAAAGTACTTTTACGTACCGCAGAATTGGAGCAGAGTGAGCAGGAACAACAGGCGCTGAACGAAGAACTCGCAGCCACCAACGAAGAATTGACTGCTGCTAATGACGGGCTTGTAATTAGTCAGGAACAACTCCAGAATACTATACGCGAACTTGCAGAAAGCGAGCACCAGATTCGCAGTCTGGTAGAAAGTGCGCCGTTCCCGATAGGTGTGTATAAGGGGCGGGAGATGCGCATCATACTTGCAAACCAATCCATTATGGATGTTTGGGGGAAAGGAAACGATGTTGTAGGTAAACTGTATTCAGAAATATTACCTGAGCTGTCTAATCAGCAAATCTATTCTCAACTGGATGATGTATATACTACCGGCGTGCCATTCCACGCCCGTAACCAACGGGTTGACATTGTAGTTGATGGCAAGCTACAGCCCTACTATTTTAACTATAGCTTTACTCCGCTTTATGATACCGCAGGCAATATTTATGGTGTTATGAATACTGCCGCGGAAGTCACCGATCTGGTATTAGCCAAACAGCGTGTTGAGCAAAGCGAGAGGCAGCTTGAGCAAAGCCTTGAAGACGTGCATAAGCTGCAACGCCAAAAGGACGGCTTTATAGGTATTGCGAGCCATGAGTTAAAAACGCCGCTGACATCATTATCAGCTATTATACAGGTACTTACAGCAAAGCTTAAAGATTCAACAGACCCTTTTATATCCGGTGGGCTAAGTAAAGCAACCGCCCAGGTTAAGAAAATGAGCAACCTTATTAACGGCTTTCTCAACATTTCCAGGCTGGAGTCTGGTAAAATTTTGATAGAGAAGCAACAATTTAGATTGGACCAGTTGCTGGATGACGTTATCGACGAGGTACAATTGACAACCCAAAACCATCAAATTTCGCATTTATCACGCCAACCAATAAATGTTTTTGCCGACAAAGAAAAGATAGGCTCGGTTTTAGCTAATCTTCTCAGCAATGCTATAAAATACTCTCCTAAAGGCAGGCAAATAGACGTTAGTTACGAGGTGCAAAACAACATAGTAAAAGTTGCTATCCGTGATGAAGGTATGGGCATTAAACAGCAAGACCTGGACAAGTTGTTTGACCGGTACTACCGTGTAGAATCGAACCACACACGTCACATATCCGGTTTTGGTATAGGGCTATATCTAAGTGCGGAAATCATTAAACAGCATGATGGGGAGATATGGGCCGAAAGCGAAAGCGGTGTTGGATCAACCTTCTACTTTACACTGCCGTTAAATTAACCCCACCTCTGAAAGTGGCTATACTTGTTCACGTGTGGTGCTTACGTAACTTTAACACCATTTTAACTGGTTATTCATTTTAAATTTATTATTTTGATATATCGGGGTAACCTTTAACTAATAACAGTTGGCGGTTTAACCTGTATCCCTATATGTGCTTTAAACTAGGTCCGATTGATACTGTCGACACGATTTCTGCTGAAGATTTTAGAAAGCATTATCTTAAACCACGCCGCCCGCTCATTATAAAGGGGCTTACAAATAATTGGCCTGCACGTGAAAAATGGACACCGGAATACCTTAAGGAGGTTGTCGGCAAAAAGGTGGTACCTTTATATGATAACTCCAAAGCCGATCCATCCAAGCCCATTAACTCATCAGTGAAAGAAATGCCTTTTGATGAGTACATCGACCTGATAAGATCCACCCCTACTGAACTACGTATTTTCTTCTTCAACATTTTCAAGCAAGCGCCAGAACTACTTAATGATATTGTGCTGCCTAAAGACCTTATGGGTGGCTTTCTGGAGAGCATGCCTGCTATGTTCTTCGGAGGGTCCAACTCTGTTACTTTCCTGCATTATGATATTGATTTGCCACATATCTTTCACACGCACTTTGGCGGCCGTAAGCATGTGATACTTTTTGAAAATAAATGGAAACGCCGGTTGTACTGCATCCCTAACGCTACCTACGCGCTGGAGGATTACGATGTACTAAATCCGGATATCAAAAAGTTTCCAGCTTTAGAGGGTGTAGAAGGTACCGAAGCTTTCCTGGAGCATGGCGATACGTTATTTATGCCCACAGGCTACTGGCACTGGATGAAGTATATAGATGGGTCTTACTCGCTTAGCCTGCGTGCATGGGATGCCTCTTTAAGCCGAAAAGCTGCAAGCATCTACAACCTCGCTATAAAGGGAGGTTTAGATAGTCTGTTGAAGATGGGACTTAAGAAAAACTACGCTCAATACCGCGAAAGGTTAGCAGTAAAATGGGCAGAAAAGGAATTAGCCGCCGGAAAGCCGAGGCAATAATTTAGTCTGGTCAGGAAGTATGGTCACAAACTATCTTCCACTCGCCGTTTATTTTACGGAACCATAGAGTAAAGTAGCCACCGGGTTGGTCCTTTTCCCGCTTAAGCGACCACGCGCCCATAACAAAAGCGTCTCTTTCGCCAAGTAGTTCTATCTTATCCAGCCTAAAAGTAAGCCGCCCCATCGCCGCTTTGTCCGGATAGCCTTTCTTGTAGCCGTCGTAAGTTTGCTGCCATCCGTAGTTTGGTCCGCGTTTGCTGATGAACATCAGCGAATCGGATTTCCAATAGCCCTGCATAAAGCCCTCAAGGTCGCCTTTGCTCCAGGCAATCTCCTGGTCGTGCATCAGTTGCTGTATAGCTTCTTTATCCTGTGCAAAGCAAAAACTTGTCGCAAATGATAATACTAAACAAAGCAGTGTGTTCTTCATATTTTAAAGATATAGATTTAAGAAACATTAATTGCAAGTCGCCCGTTAAGTAAACGCCCAATCATTAAAAATTAATTAGCTTTACGTTTTCAGCCCCAAAATATGAATAAACAGATACTGTGCTTCGGCGAGGTTTTATGGGACGCATTTGGCGATGGTAAAAAGGCAGGTGGCGCGCCTATGAATGTTGCACGCCATTTGGTGCAGCAAGGCAACAATGTACTTTTTGCCAGCAGAGTAGGCGCCGATCCATCCGGTGAGGAACTAACAGGCTTTCTAAAAACAAGCGGCCTTTACAGCAACCTGCTACAGCAGGATGAGCAACTCCCCACTTGCGAGGTGGCCGTGCAACTGGACGAAAACAATACGGCTACATACGTTTTTCCGGAAAAGGTATCCTGGGACAACATCCAGTTTACTGATGAGCTGAATACTGCTGCACGTAACGCAGGTGCTATTGTTTTTGGCAGCTTGGCTTGCCGCTACGATACCACTATGGACACGCTTGTACAAGTGCTTGACGAAAGCGACGCTATCAAGATTTTTGATGTGAACCTGCGCCCGCCGCACTTTACACTTGGCACCATCGAAGCTTTGGCCGCCCGGGCGAATGTTATTAAAATGAACGAGGAAGAAGCGCAGCTATTAATCCACAGCAGCAAAACCGGCGACCTCAAGGAAATGATAATGGAATTCCAGAGCAAATTTAACGCAACGGTTATATGTGTAACCCGCGGAGACAAAGGCGCTATTATCTGGAAAGATTTCCAGTTTTTCGAGCATCCGGGTTACAGCGTTGAAGTAGCTGATACAGTGGGTGCGGGCGATTCGTTTCTGGCAACCCTTATTACGGGTTTAATAAACGACGAACCTGTCCCGGACATCCTATGCAAAGCATGCGCAGTAGGTGCATTTGTTGCCAGCAAGCGGGGCGCCAATCCTGAGTACAAAATAGACGAGGTAATGGCATCCTTGTCTTAATTGTCATAACAGGCTAACAATTGACTTTATTGGGCTGAAAGGGAAACTTTTGCAGCAAATAATCCGTTACTTTATATTCAGAAAGGGTACAACATGCGTGGTTACGGATTTTCGAATTTCAAACCCAACCAGATCCCCAAAGGCGGATTTGAAGAATTACTAAAACTTTTCCTGGAGCTGCTTAACTATACATCGGGCGATGCCGGTGAGGCATTATCTTGGCTTACCGAGTTGGATAAACAATACGGCATTACCAATGATGACTATGGTATTGGCGACTTTATTGATGAGCTTAAACAGAAGGGCTATCTTGACGAAGATAAGCAGAACGGTGAGTTTAACATAACTGCTAAAACAGAACAAAGCATCCGGCAATCGGCACTGGAGGAGATCTTCGGCAAGCTAAAGAAATCGGGTAAGGGCAATCACCGCTCACCGCAAAGCGGTCAGGGCGATGAAAAAAATGCCGAGCGGCGTGAGTTTGAATTTGGCGATAGCCTGGACCAGATAGACATGACGCAATCTATACAGAATGCGCAGGTAAACCATGGTATAGGCGGCGATTTCATGATGACGGAGCGGGATTTAGAGGTAGAGGAAATGGATTACAAAACTCTAACCTCAACCGTGCTGATGATAGACATATCGCACTCTATGATTCTTTACGGCGAAGACAGGATTACGCCTGCTAAAAAGGTTGCTATGGCCCTTGCAGAGCTTATACGGACCAAGTACCCTAAAGATACATTGGATATAGTTGTATTTGGTAACGATGCCTGGCCAATTTCGTTGCAGGACCTCCCCTATTTGCAGGTTGGCCCGTACCACACCAACACCTATGCGGGTTTGGAATTGGCAACAGATATGCTGCGTCGGCGCAAAACGCACAACAAACAAATTTTCATGATAACCGATGGTAAGCCAACCTGTTTAAAGGAAGGTACCCGTTATTATAAGAACAGCATAGGGTTGGACAGAAAGGTGGTGAACAAAACCTTGAACATGGCGGCGCAATGCAAAAGGCTTAAAATACCAATTACCACTTTTATGATTGCTAAGGACCCTTACCTGCAGCAGTTTGTACGTAAGTTTACAGAGACCAACGGTGGTAAAGCATTCTACAGCTCATTAAATAACCTTGGCGAATACATTTTTGAAGATTACGCCAGGAACAGAAGAAAAAACGTAAGGTAAGCCCCTCAATCCCCTGAAGGGAAGTAGCATATAAAGCAGGGCTAATCAAAAACAATCATCTATCGGTGAGATCATATAAACCGATGACATCAAACTAACGAATGAATTATAAAGATATAACAACACTAGGGCAGCTTAAACAATCTGGCTATGTAAGCCGGTCTGTTAAAGACGAGCTGCGTGCTAACCTTATTAAACAACTTCAAAAAAAAGAAGGCGGGTTTGAGGGTATTGTCGGCTTTGAGGATACCGTTATTCCAGATCTGCAAACCGCTATCCTGTCACGCCACAACATCTTACTGCTAGGTCTTCGTGGTCAGGCTAAAACACGTATTGCCCGTTTGCTGGTAAACCTGCTGGACGAGTATGTGCCTTATGTTGAAGGCTCGGAATTGTTTGACGATCCGTTGGCGCCAATTTCCTGGTTCGCACATAACCTCATCAAAGAAAAAGGTGACGAAACACCTATTGGGTGGGTACATCGCAGCGAACGTTATACAGAAAAGCTGGCCACTCCCGACGTTACCGTTGCCGATTTAATTGGTGATGTTGACCCCATAAAGGCGGCCACCATGAAGCTGACCTACTCTGACGAGCGGGTAATTCACTTTGGCCTTATTCCGCGTGCGCACAGGGGCATATTTGTTATCAACGAACTTCCCGATCTGCAGGCGCGTATACAGGTATCGTTATTCAACATCCTGCAGGAACGCGATATACAGATACGTGGTTTTAAATTACGCCTGCCGCTAGACCTGCAATTTGTATTCACCGCTAACCCGGAAGATTATACCAATCGTGGTTCAATCGTAACGCCACTTAAGGACCGTATAGAAAGCCAGATACTTACGCATTATCCGCGCACGGTGGAGATCTCCCGTAAGATCACCCAGCAGGAAGCATTATTATCGCCAGAGCAGCGTACTAACGTTGAAGCTGATGGTCTAGTGAAAGATTTGGTGGAGCAAATAGCTTTTGAAGCACGTAATTCAGAATACATTGATAAGAAATCAGGTGTATCAGCCCGTTTAACCATTTCCGCTTATGAGAACCTGATCAGCAATGCCGAGCGCCGCATGATCATTAATGGTGAAAGCTCTACTTTTGTGCGCATTTCTGATTTCCTGGGTGTAATCCCTGCAATTACCGGTAAGATTGAACTGGTATATGAAGGCGAATTAGAAGGGCCGGGCAAAGTGGCCAATATATTAATTGGCAAGGCAATAAAAACGCTGATGCTGCAATTTTTCCCTGATCCTGAAAAAGCCAAGAAATCGAAAGCGCCCAACCCATATGCAGAAATTGTAAACTGGTTTAGCGATGGCAACAGTATCTCGCTGGTAGACGATCTGCCTCAGCAGGATTATAAAAAGCTTTTGAACAGCGTACCGGGTTTAAAAGACGTTGTCAAGAAGTTTCATCCACGCTTAAGCGAGAATCAGCAATTGTTATTAATGGAGTTCATTCTTCACGGACTTGCGGAATTCTCACAGCTAAATAAAGGTTTCCTTGATAACGGCTTTGCCTTCTCGGATATGTTCAACAGCTTGTTCAATTTGCAGCCGGATGAGGACGACCTTGATAATGACGACGATCGCTATTAACTTTGCCGCTCATTTTAACATTTGTTGATGCAAGGTTCGCTGGCTACCATACTCCTTATTCCCGTTATTTTAATTGTTGATGCTTACCTGCTTAAAGGTTTAAAAGCCGCTTTTCCCAAACGTAAGTTCGCTGGGAAAAGCGGCTTTGTAGTTTCTTACTGGGTGTTTTCCGTTGCGCTGATCACTGCCGCGTTATTGGGTGTTTATTCACCATTGGGTGCCGGCATACGTGCCGCGTTCCTCTTCGGTTTCGCGTTGGTATTTATATTTAAGTTTTGCTTCCTTTTAGCAATGCTGATAGATGAAGTGCGCCGTTGGGTAATCTTACGCAGAAAGAAGCATAAAGCACAGCCCATAATGGAACAACCTGCGCCGGCTAAAGAAAACACCGACAACATCCCCCGTTCAGAATTTTTGATGAAGGCCGGCTTGCTGGCAGGTGTGGTACCCCTGGCAGCTATTAAACTGACCATGTCTAAAGGGTGTTATGATTATCATGTAAGACAGGTAAACCTCTACCTGCCAAACCTGCCGAGGGCTTTCGACGGAATGCGTATCGGGCAGATATCAGACATCCATTCCGGTAGCTTTTACAACAAAACCGCCGTAAAAGGCGGCGTAGAAATGTTATTGCGCGAGAAAACGGATGTTATTTTTTTTACTGGCGACCTTGTTAACAAAGAAGCCTGGGAGATGAAAGATTACCAGGACATTTTTACTAAGGTAAAAGCGCCGTTAGGCGTATACTCCATACTGGGCAATCACGATTATGGCGATTACAGCGACTGGAGTTCACCAGCTGCTAAACAGAAGAACAATAACGCTATAATTGCCACCCACAAAAATATGGGTTGGGATATCCTGATAGATGAACACCGCCGCCTGAAGGTTGATGGTGAAGAGATAGGGCTGCTGGGCATAGGCAACTGGGGGCGAATGAGCCGTTTCCCTAAGTACGGACGCATGGATAAAGCGGTTGTTAATACTAATGACCTGCCCGTTAAATTGTTGTTGTCTCATGACCCATCGCATTGGCGCGCAGAAGTTTTACCAAAGTACCCGCAGATTGATGCAGTATTTGCAGGCCACACACATGGTTTGCAGTTTGGTATCCGTACAAATGACTTTCAATGGAGCCCGATAGAATACGTGTACCAGGAATGGGCCGGATTATACCGGGAGAAGCATCAGCAAATTTATGTGAATGTTGGTTATGGCTTCGCCGGCTTTGACGGCCGTGTTGGTATATTGCCCGAGATAACTATATTTACACTAAGGGCCGCCGAAGACCCTAACTACAAAGCCTAGCTACACTTTCGCATCTATGAAGAAATTACTGCTTGCTGCATTAGATTTTTTGCTCTTCAGTAATATATTCATGTCTTTATGCGCAGTAGCGCAGGCACTGGTAACTTTTCACCTGATTGATGCAAAGCCTGTTCCCGCAGCTATCGGGCTTCTCTTTACATCAACCCTCGGTATTTACAACTTCAGCATTCTGCTAAGTAAACCCAAGCGGCCCGAGCTCTCCCCTTACAGGCGTGTACGATGGTTTTTCAGCCACAACCGTTTGATGGTGACCTTTACAATTGTATCACTGTTGTCGCTTATTCCGCTGTTTTTTTTGCTATCAATGGAGTCGCGCATATTGCTGGTGTTTTTGTCGGTACTGTCATTTTGCTATAGCCTACCACTGTTTACCGTTGGCGAACAAAAATTTGGGTTGCGCAATATTCCTGGCCTAAAGCCATTCCTGATAACAGTAGTATGGACGCTCAGTTGTGTACTGCTGCCGATACTGGAAGCAGAGAACCTGCATATAGCTGATGTGAGCATGCGCGATACCATGATCCTGGTAGCAAAGCGCTTCCTGCTTATTGGTGCGCTAACCGTTCCGTTTGATATACGCGACCTTTTCCAGGACCGGCAATCCGGCCTCAAAACAATCCCTGTTGCCTGGGGAGAAAAGAACGCTTACTTATTTTGCCAGTTTTTGCTTGCCGGATATATTGTACTGCTATTCTTGTTCAGAAATAATGGCTTCAACAAAGACTTCTTCGCACTTGCGCTTACCGCGGCTTTAATGGGCTGGCTTATCTTCCGTTCTAAATGGGAAAAGAACGAATACTACTACTTTTTTTACCTGGACGGTGTACTGGTGCTGCAGTATGTAGTATTGGTAATATTCAACTTCTTCTAAAATGCAGGCTAATTATGATAATTCTGCATGCTTTTACGACCGGCTATCAGGGTTGGTTTTCGGGAAAGCGATTATTAACGCGCAAACCTTTTTACTAGGTCATATTCCTGCACACAGCAATATACTTGTTATCGGTGGAGGAACGGGGTGGATACTGGAAGAAATAGCAAGGGTGCATCCCCATGCTTTAAGCATTACCTATGTGGAGATATCCGCAAATATGATGGAGCTTTCGCGGAAAAGAAGCTATGGCGCCAACCAGGTAAACTTTGTTAACACCGCCATTGAAGAACTGAAATTAAACACAGAATTTGATGTGGTTATTACCCCATTCTTACTGGACAACTATACCGAAGAACATCTCCCGGCAACCTTCAACCACATACACCAAATGCTCAAACCTTCCGGAATATGGTTGTATACTGATTTCCAGCTTACCGGCAAATGGTGGCAGCAGGCAATGCTTAAAAGCATGCTGTCATTTTTTAAATTACTCTGCGGAGTAGAGTCGTGGCACTTGCCAGATGCAAAAGGACAATTCGCAAAGTTTCATTACGAAACACTAGCTGTTAAAACTTTCTACAAAGACTTTATCATTTCAAAAGTATACCAAAAGTCCGCTTAACAGGCTGCTAGTACACGAACTTGTAACCAATCCCTCTAACTGTTTGCAGGTAAGTTGGCGAATCAGGATTGTTCTCAATCTTTTTCCTTAAGCGTACTATGTGCATGTCAAGCGTACGGGTATTAACATCGGCGTTGTAACCCCATACTTCCATCATCAACTCTTCGCGGTTGATCACTTTATTCTTGTTCTTCAGGAAATAAAGCAATATCCTGTTCTCCAGAATTGTAAGCTCGGTCTTACGTCCGTCACGTATTAAAAGGTGGGTATTTGGCAGGTGTTCCATATTGCCAAACTTGTGCGACTCGGTTTTTTCACCGCTGTTTAAAGAAAACTTTATCTTGCTGTCAATCATGGCAACAAGCACATCCATGTTAAAAGGCTTGGTGATGTAGTCAGACACGCCAAAGTTGTAGGCGTCTATCTTATCTATATCCTGCGCTTTAGCGGTCATCATAATTACCAGCTTATCAAAGCCCTTTTCCCTTAAGCTAGCACAAACTTCGGAACCTTGCCTGCCAGGTAGCATCCAATCTAATAGAACAATATCAGGTTGCTCGACAAGAATCATTTTTTCAGCCTCGACGCCATTACCAGATTCTAACACTTTGTAGCCTTCGCTCTGCATGCGTTCCGCTACCAAAAACCGCAGGTTCTCGTCGTCCTCAACCAGCGCTATCTTAATTTCTTTGTTCATGTGCTATTTGTATGTATCGCTTTAGCTTTCAAGTGGCAATGTAACAATAAACGTTGAACCTTCATTAGGTCTACTGTTCACCGTAATGCTGCCGTTCATAAAATTCATTAATTCCTTACAGAAAGCCAACCCGAGACCAACGCTTCCGTTTTGATTATATTGGTTCTCTATACGGTAAAACTTCTTAAACACATCCCCCTGCTCACTTTTATCCATTCCAATACCTTTATCTGCAAATGAAAATACGATATTTCTTTTATCCTGTTTTATACTGATCAGCAATTCCTTCTTACCAGGATGCGAGTACTTGTACGCGTTTTCCATTAAGTTCTGGAAAACGCTGCCCAGTAATACCGGATCGCTGTAAAAGGTACTAACGTTATCCATAATATATTTGAGGTTAAAGTCCGGATACTTTATCTTAAAAGTATCTATATACCCTTTAACAAAGTGCTGAATATCTATCTCCTCGCGCTTTATACGTATAGAGCGGTTTTCCAGTTGAGTAAAAGACAACAGCTTATTCATCAATTCGTTCAGCTTATCGGCTTCTTCGTCCAATATTTTACCATAGTGTTTACGCTGCCGCTCACTAAGCTCTCCATCACCCCTTAAATTCGAGCCGGCTATTTTAATAACACTTACAGGCGTTTTAAACTCATGTGTAAAGTTGTTTATAAAGTCGTACTGGAGCTTAAATATTTTGAGGTTAACATTTAGGTTTCGGTAAATAAGGTAGCTAATAAGCACCAGGAAAAAGTATATCAGGAACAACACCGCACCTATAGGAAGATACCTTTTATCAATCTCGCGATTTAGGTGGCTTCTTTCGGAACTGAAGTATAATTTGAAGTTGGAGAAGGCACCAGGCAAGGCAACTTCTGTAATGATCTTTTCCTTTTCTACATCCAGCGGATCATACACAACCGGTTGAATGGTAACATCTTGGTAAAGCTCGGGATGGGTATTGTTTACCTTTAAAAAATGAGGGTCAAGCGAAAATGTAAGCATGTTCTGCTTACCAAAGTTTTGCGATTTACGGTTTTTGAGCACCGCCCGGTAAATCTTTATATCCTCCCTGCGCGGAATGTTGAGGTAACTTATTTTGTCCGGGTTAACGTTGTAAAAGGTGCGAAATATCTCATCCTGCGAGGGCAGCCTTGTGGTATCCGCTACATTAATAAAGTTGTGCAGCTTTAAGGCCATCTGTTTAAAGTCATCGTCGTTAGCCACCGACATATCTTTCTGGCCGAAAACTTTGCCGTGCTTAGGCTTGTAACGGTAAACAGCCTTAACAAATATGCCTTGATCTGCTACAACCTGGCTTACTGGCTTCCCTATTTGTATATCGTAGAAAAGTACCTTGCGTACAAAAGGGTAACTTTTAAACACCGTAGAAGCATAGTTAGCGGCCGATGCCGAATCAAGAAAGCCGTTGTAAGAGGTAATTTCCGGGATCTTGATCTGGAAAAAATCGTTGTAGGGTTTTATGGTTTGTTCCTGTACCTCTATCTTCTTGGATGTAAATTCATTCTCGACATACTTGGCCGTGAGCTTATAGCTTACAAAAATAGCAATGACAAGCGTTACCGTTATCAGTACTAAAAAAGCAGTGATCAGTGTAAAGTTGGTTCGGTAAACGTGTTTTTTAGGCGCCGTCATAGCAGGTTAAGGTTTAACCTGCATATTTGTTGCCAAAAATTTTTCTATTTCAGCATACATTTCCATACGATTATGCTCGCTACGGAAGAAGGCGCGCTCATTTTCTTTAAGCTGATATGTTACAGGCACATTACGCTTCTTTAGCTCTCTAACAAACTGATTTAGTTCGCTTATGTTCGCCCTCGGATCTTTAGCGCCCTGAAAAATCAGTAGCGGACTTTTAATTTTATCGGTATGGAAAACCGGCGATATTGCCCTCAACTGCTCTGCGTCCTTCTCAGGGTCACCTATCATTTCATAGGTCATTTTAAGATAAGGCTTATAAAACGCAGGTGCATCCTTCAGGTAAGTAAAAAAGTTTATCACGCCGTATTTCACCACAGCGCAGTTGTAAAGTTCCGGATGGAACGAGACACCGTAAAGCGCCGAGAAGCCGCCAAATCCCCCACCGAAAATCGCAATTTTCTTAGGGTTAGCTATTTTCTGCTCAATAAGCCAGTGTACGCCATCAGTTATATCACTTTGTATTTTTCCGCCAACTTGTTTAAAGCCGGCCCGCCTGAAGGCTTTGCCGTACCCTGCAGATCCACGGTAATTTACCTGGAAAACGGCATACCCGCGGCTAGCCAAAAACTGCACCTCCGGATCATATCCCCATGAGTCGCGTCCCCAAATACCATCATGCGGCACTACAACCACAGGTAAATTCTTGCGCTCTTTATCCTTTGGTACGGTTAGGTATCCGTTAATGGTTAGCCCATCAGTCGCTTTAAAACTAACCGGCTGCATGGCGCAAAACGCCGACGGGGTAAGGCCGCTATAAACGTCGCCGAGTTTGGTTAGTTTATCGCTATTACGCTCATATAAATAATAGGTTCCGGGCGACTTGTCAGTATAAGTATTAATGACAAATTTATTCTCCAGGCTATCGCGATCTACCACGTTTACCTCATCACCTTTAAGCTTGCTAGAAAGGCTGCTGTATATTTTTTCGATATCGTTGCTCAGGAAATGCTTTTGGGGCTTTGCTTCATCCCACCAAACAAACTCCACGCGGCGCTTATTTTTGCTATAGGCCACATCCATAATGTCCGCGTTAGCGCTGGCATACAACACCTTTACTTCACGACCGCTCTCAGCATCAATTTCAACCAGGGCAGTTTTATCTCGATCAACGTTGGATAACGCGTAGAAGTAGTTCTTTTCACCTGTGAAAGCAATCGGCTCTACCTTATCGTTAAAGTTATTTCTGATTACGGGCTTAAAAGCTGTTTGTTCGTTTAAGCGGAACAGTATAGTTTCGTTTACACCGTCAGATAACTTTTCCAGCCTGATGGTACCATCAGGCTCGGGGTACCATTTTGTTACGTTACCAGGGTTTTGTAAATACAGCTTTAATTCACCTGTTTTAACGTTTAAATGGTACACGTCAAAGTTAGCAGGGTCACGCTTGTTTATAGCAACGGTAATAATATCAGGTCTTAGTCTATTGCGGTTTAATATACGTATGCGCGCATTATTCAGGTTAAGCAGCTTCTTAATCTTCAGGCTGGCAACATCCAGTGTAAAAACCCTAAACTCATCGTTAGCAATAATGTCCTGGGTAAATACAATCTGATTGTTAAAGGTCCAGGAGTAGTCGCGTACAGAGTAATCGGTGTACGATGTAGCCATTTGCTCGTTACCCGTTTTTAACGACTTGATGTATATATTTTGTTTATCTTTATAAGGCTTGAGGTACGACACGAACTGCCCATCGGGAGAGATCTTATAGAAGCTCTTTTCCGGCGTTCTGAAAAAATTGCCAATAGGTATTTGCTGGTCTTCTTGTTGTTTACACGCACCCAGTAGTACAGCAATAGCAAAAAATAATAAAGTTCTTAAGCGGCCGGGCATTTGTATGTGGCTTATTAATTATCAGGGTCAAAGTACCTATTTAAAACAACGCAAATCTAAATGTCACTACAATTTTACCCTGTAACAACGTTATATACAATGCCTGGGCGCACATAAATATACAACATAAATGAAGCGGTTTTTAGCCATTTTAATATTCACACTTGTATCTGCCACCAGGCTTTTTGCTCAAGATAATGATTTATTGCTTGCCCGCCAATATGCTCAAAATGGCGAACAACAGAAAGCGTTGGATATTTATCTGAAGTTGTATAAACAGGATAACGAGTTGTACTTTCAACAATATTTAAGCGCCTTGTTGAACAACAAAAAGTTTGACGAAGCCGAAAGCATCACAAAAAAGATGATTAAGCGGCACGCGGGCAGCAATGAGTATGTCATAGCGCTTGGATCGGTATACACGCAGCAGGGCCAGGCAGACAAAGCAGATGCTGTTTACTCGGACCTGATAAAGAACCTCCCGGCAGATCAGAATGAAATATCATCCATTGCCGCCCAGTTTTACCAAAATGCCAATGTAGATTACGCGATACGCATCTTTTTACAAGGCAGAAAAGTGCTGCGCAACGATGCACTTTTTTCTTTTGAGCTGATCAATCTGTACCGCTATAAGCGAGATAAACCTGCTCTAACAGAAGAGTACCTTAACTTTCTACCGTCAAACCCATCTTTCATAAACCAGGCGCAAAGCGTATTGGCAACAGTTTATGAAGGAAGCCAGGATTATGAAGCGCTTAAGTTTAGCTTATTTAAGCGCATACAAAAAGATCCGCAGCAGGTAGTATACATTAACCTGCTTACATGGCAGTTTTTACAACAGAAAGAATACGACCAGGCGCTTAACCAGGCGCTTGCTTTAAGCCGCCGTACAAACGATGATGGAAGCAGTGTATTTGAACTCTGCAGCACATTAGTAGCCAATAATGCTTTTGATGCTGCTATACGAGGGTATGAGTACGTTATTTCAAAAGGTAAAGAAAACCCCAACTACGTTTCTGCTAAGATTGAAATTTTAAACACCAGAAATCTAAAGGTTACCAGTGGTAAATACACCCAGGCAGATTTGCTTAGCCTGGAACAGGATTATCTTACTTTATTAGAAGAATTCGGCCGGAACCGCGGTACACTATTCGCCATGGAAAAACTGGCAACACTACAGGCATTTAAACTTCACAAGTTAAAAGAGGCACAATCTCTTCTACAAGCTGCAGTTAACATTCAAGGTGCAAGGCCCAACCTCATTGCGACCTGTAAACTTGACCTTGGCGACGTCTACCTGCTTAATAACCGTCCTTGGGATGCCACATTGGAATACAGCCAGGTAGAGAAAGACAATTCTGCAATTAGCACGGCTATTGGGCAAGAGGCTCTTTTCAGAAATGCGAAGCTTGCCTATTATATGGGCGATTTTACGTGGAGCCGAGGCCAACTGGATGTTTTAAAAGCAGCCACTACGCAATTGATTGCTAATGATGCATTAAATTTATCATTATTGATATCTGACAACTTAGCAGCGGACAGTACAGGCGCAGCATTAAAGATGTATGCCAGGGCCGATTTACTGATCTTTTCGGAACAGACTGAAAAAGCGATTAAAACATTGGACAGCATAGGCAAAAAATATCCTGAAAACGGCCTTGCAGCTGATATATTGATGGCAAAAACAAAAATTGCTATGCAACAGCAAGATTATGCTAATGCTATTACGCTTCTTAAACAAATTGCAGATAAATACCCCGACAACCTTTGGGCTGATGATGCGGTGTACATGCTGGGCGACATTTACGAGAACAGTCTTAGCAACCCCGATCTCGCCAAAACTTATTATCAGAAAATAATTGCCGATTATCCGGGTAGTTTGTGGCTTAACGAAGCCCGTAAGAGGTTTAGGCTTTTAAGAGGCGATAAGAATTCGTCCTAAGCTTTCCCGTCGTTATTCAACATTCTTTCGTCTAAAATCATTTACTACTTTTGCCGAATGATAATCTATAACGATACCTATATACTGGAAGATACTGTTGAGCAGGAATGGCTCACCTGGATGAGGGAAGTACATATTCCTGATATCATGGCCACCGGCTGCTTTAGCTCACACCAAATACTCACCGTTATTGACTCTCCTAACGATGGCATAACCTATTGCGTACAGTTTATAGCAGACACCATCGAAAATTTTCAGGACTATTATCGCACCCATCTTTTTGGCTTCCAGGAGCTTCATCAACAACAATTTGCCGAGCGGTTTGTATTGTTTAACACTTTGATGAAAACTGTAGATTAACTTATGAACGTTACTGAAACTATTATTCCCGGAGTATTGATACTTGAGCCACGAGTATTCACAGACGACCGTGGTTACTTCTTTGAAAGCTACAGCAAGCGCACCCTTGCTGAACTGGGCATTGAAGCTGATTTTGTACAGGACAACCAGTCTATGTCACAAAAAGGCACTGTAAGGGGCCTGCATGCTCAGGCACATCCGTTTGCGCAAGGTAAACTTGTACGTGTATTACAGGGTAGTGTAATGGATGTTGCAGTTGATGCAAGGGTGGGTTCGCCAACTTACGGGCGCCATGTAGCAGTTGAGCTTACAGCGGCTAACAACCGGCAGCTATGGGTACCAGCTGGCTGCCTGCACGGCTTTGTAACACTGGAAGACAATACCATATTTACCTACAAAGTAACCAACTACTACGACAAGGCGTCAGAAACAGGAGTAGTATGGAACGATCCTGAACTTGCTATCGGGTGGGGAATTAACGAGGCAAATGCGGTACTATCTGCAAAAGATCTGGAGCTTCCGGATTTTAAATCTTTTAAAAGCCCTTTTACTTACCAGGCGTAACATTAGCCGGTAAAGTCTCCTTTCCTACAGGTAATATTTACCATGGGTTAAATTTGCTATACAGCTTATTTAACCTTTTCGTGTTTCATCAGGATTTTTCTTTTTTGTTAAAAAATACGTAACTTACACGTTACAATTAACGTACTAGAAATTGACCGGCCAGTCAACAACAATCACGAAAATTAACACATCTAACTGTTTCACTCACTTAACTTAACTTGAATTAACTCTACACTTACATGAAAACTAATTTGTTAACAAGAACAGGCTTATCAATAGCCCTGCTGTCGAGCGTATTATTAGCTTGCCAGAAAAACACTAAAACTACAGATGCTACACCAGTAGCTAAAACCGAAGTTTCCAGCCAAGCGCTTCAATCCATTGCCAACATGGGCTTTAGTACAGATGATGTACACAAGGTAAACGGCGGCTATTTAGTTGAAGGCGACATTATGCTTACCGATGAGAATATGGCTGATGCGGCTACCAGCTCTTTCCTCCGTGTTGCCGAAGCTGAGCAGTACCGTACCACTAACCTGGTAAAAAACCTGCCAAGAACAGTAACTGTATCGGTATCAAACCTGCCAACCGTGTATGCTACGGCAACACAAAACGCACTTGCCCGCTACAATGCACTTAACTTAACACTTAAGTTCCAGTTTGTAAGCACCGGCGGGCAGATCCAGGTGATTGGCTTTAACGAAGGCCCTAGCGGCGGTTACATCACCTTAGGCTCTTCAGGTTTCCCTACTCGTAAAGGCAATCCTTACAGCCAAATACAAATGAATACTAACGCACAAGCTTACGGTACTAATCCGGATGTTAATTACCTAACCTCGGTATTACAACATGAGTTGGGCCATTGCATTGGTTTCCGCCATACCGATTATTTTGATCGTTCTTACAGCTGCGGTGGTACTGCAACAAACGAAGGTGCATCAAACGTGGGTGCAGTTTTAATTCCGGGTACACCAGCCGGAGCTGATGCTGCTTCGTGGATGCTGGCCTGCTCTAACGGCGGCGATCGCACCTTTAATTCAAATGATAAAATAGCTTTGAATTACCTGTACTAAGCAAAACGTATTTCACAGTTAATGTTTAATTTTATTGATTGGTAAAGGGGAGTGAAAATTCCCCTTTATTATTTCTGCCTGCTATGTTAAAAAAAGGGAGCTGCCTTTTATTAGTTTTGACGCTTTGTGCCAATTTATCTAGGGCGCAACTTACCCGATATCAAAAACAGCTGAATAGCGTTTATACAAATAAGGCCGATCTCCAGCAAAACAAAGCTGATAGCAATAAATACTTCCTGGTTCAACTTAAAAGCCCTGCAGATGCCAGCAAACTGCGGCTTGTTAAACGCCTTTCTTATGATTATTACATTGCTGCTTCTACGTCCAAAATAAATACTGGCGAAAACCTGCTTAGCGTTGCACCCGCAAATGCCTTATGGAAAGCCACAGATGACCTCGCGTTACAAGCTGCATCGCACCCAAACAGCAATAGGCAAGTTACCCTGGTGCTTCGGCGGCAAAACGCAACAAGCGTTAACAACATCAGGGCCGTTGCTAATATCGTCTCTGCCAACGGCAATAACGTCGTTGTAAATGTCCCTCTGAAACAACTCCCCGCTTTACTGGCGGACGAAAACATAATCTTTGCATCTCCGGTTCGAAAGGCACATGAAGAACTTGCCATAGGTAATCTGGATTTAGGTGTGAACAGCATAGCTGCTGTTACAGATTCCTACCCTGAGCTAAACGGCACAGGCATAAACGTGAGCCTGAAAGAACAAACCTACGACGAAACCGACCTTGATCTCCTTGGCCGCTCTTTTATTTCTGCGCCCCGGTCCGATGTTATATCTAACCACGCCACTGTTATGGCTACGCTTATTGGTGGCAGCGGCATATCTTACATAAAAGGGCTGGGCGCTGCTCCTGCCGTAAAGCTTACTTCGTCAGACTTTATTACACTGCTGCCAGACAGCCTACCGTACTTTACCAATTTTAACATTGCGCTGCAAAACCACTCTTACGGCACCGGCATCGAAAATTATTATGGTATCGAAGCTGTGGCGTACGATAAACAATTGTACGAGAATGACACCCTCATACATGTTTTTTCATCTGGCAATATTGGCACAAGTACACCTGCCACAGGCCTGTACAATGGGTTAGCAAACGTAGCTAACCTGTCTGGCACCTTTAAGCAGGCCAAGAACGTACTGGTTGTAGGTGGTACCGGGCGCACCAACATTCCTGAGGCGCTAAGCTCCGCCGGCCCGACCTACGACGGCCGGGTAAAACCCGAACTCGTTGCCGATGGTGAAGATGGCACCTCAGGTGCCGCGGCGCTTGCATCGGGCACGGTAGCGTTAATGCAACAAGCTTACAAGCTAAAGTTTAACAAAAAGCCACCCGCCGCCCTTTTAAAAAGCATCCTGATTAATACTGCCGATGACCTTGGCACACCCGAAGTAGACTTCAAAACCGGTTATGGAAAAATGAATGCCCTTGAGGCGGTAAGATCCATCAACAACAATCGCTTTTTCTCCGGCACGGTAAGCAACCAAACCAGAGCCACTTACCAGGTAACCGTACCAGCCAATTGCAGTATGTTGAAAATAGCTTTAGCGTGGAACGATGCACCCGCTACGCTGAATGCGCCTTATGCGCTCATTAATGATCTTGATCTGTCAATACAAACTCCTGCCGGCGAAACACTGTTGCCCTGGGTTTTAAGCAGCTATCCGAATACCGACTCACTCACCAAGCCGGCAACCAGACAGCGCGATACTCTAAATAATACCGAACAGATCACGCTCAAAAATCCAGCAGCTGGTACTTATACTATTTTGGTTAATGGCAGCCGGGTTATCACCGCGAGCCAACCGTTCTATATTGCCTACAATACAAAGCAGGCAAACAGTTTTGAATGGACGTATCCATCACCCGCCGACAAAATTCTGGCAACAGAAGACAATTACCTGCGGTGGCAAAATACTTTTACAGCTACCAACGGAAAACTGAGCATAAGCTACGACCATGGCGCCACCTGGCAGGCCATTGCTTCCGTCCCGCTCTCCGGAGGTTATTATAAATGGAACGTTCCCGACGTTTTCACCAAAGCCATACTAAAGATGAGCATTAACGGTAATGATCATCTGAGTAAAGAGTTTATCATCTCCAAACCGCTAGCTTTGGATGTAGGCTTCGACTGTACAGATGGCACATTGCTTCATTGGAGCCCTCAGCCCGGCGCTACCAAATACATCGTTTATAACTTAAAAGATAACCAGCTACAGCAACTTACTACAGTTACCGACACCACCGTTATTATTCCAACCGGTATGCAATCCTCTAAATACTTTGCAGTAAGCGCAACGGGGAATGGTTTTGAGGGAGTACGCAGTTATACCATTAATGCCACTACACAGGGTACCGGTTGTTATGTTAAAAACATACTGGCAGAGGTAAATAACAACAACAGTATAAAACTAACGCTCAACGTGGGCAGCGTTTTCAACCTAAGCAGTATTACCTGGGAAAAACAAACCGGTATTAACATGTATACAGATATTGGCAACTCGGCCCTTAAAACAGCATTGAGCTACCAGTTTATTGATACAAATCCTAAAAAGGGGATCAACTATTACCGCGCGCGGCTGACCAAAACAGATGGAAGCGCTATCTACTCTGATCTTGCAAGCGCTATTTTGCTTCAATCGAACCAAATCACCCTATATCCAAACCCTGTAAGCACGCAATTAAATATCCTTACCGGTGAGTTGAACACCTACGAGTTGAAACTGTACGATGCCATGGGTATACTTCGCTTTAGCAAAACGTTAAATGGCTTACAAAACGCTATAAGTTTGAATGTTATGCCGGGTATGTACATCTGCACTGTTAGCGCAAACTCCAAAATTTTATACCAGGGAAAAATTGTGAAGCTTTAGTAACAATATTGTGATTTAACAATCCTAATGATGTTTTTAACAGATTTTAACAATTAAAAATTCTATTACTAAGAATTTAGTTATATCTTGTTCCCCCGTAAACCATCAGTATGAAGATCACAATTTCTACCCTCCTGCTCTTTTTTCTTTTTTCTGCAGCGGCATTTGCGCAAAAAAGTTACTCTGTTAAAGGTGCCGCTATCGACTCCGCATCAAACGCAAAATTACTTAATGCAAGCGTCAGCGTTTTAAATGCTAAAGACTCCATCTTACGCAAGTTTACCCGCGCAGGTACCGGCGGCGCTTTTAGTATCTCGGGGCTTAACAAAGGAAACTACATCCTGATGGTCACCTACCCGGATTATGCAGATTATGTAGAAAAGTTTACGCTTGACTCGGCCCATACCGATCACAACTTTGGCAGCATCAACATGCAGCTCAAGTCCAGATTGCTTAAAGAGGTACTGATTAAAGGTACCGTGTCCGCCATAAAAATTAAAGGCGATACTACCGAGTATAACGCGGCTGCATTTAAGATAGAACCAAATTCAAAAGTAGAAGACCTGATTAGGCAGCTACCAGGTATGCAGGTTGATAAGGACGGTAAAATTACCGCGCAGGGACAAGCCGTACCAAAGGTACTGGTAGATGGTGAAGAATTTTTTGGTGACGACCCTACCCTGGTTACTAAAAACCTTCGTGCAGATATGGTGGACAAGGTGCAGCTATACGACAAGAAAAGCGACCAGGCTACCTTCACAGGTATTGATGATGGTGAAAAAACCAAAACCATTAACATTAAACTAAAAGAAGATAAAAAGAACGGCTACTTTGGTAAGGTAAACGGCGGTGTTGGTACTGATGGTTTTTACGAAAGCCAGGCTTTGTTCAATCGCTTTAAAGGCAAAGAAAAATTCTCGGGCTATGCTACAGCAGCTAACACAGGTAAAACCGGGCTAGGCTGGGAAGATAACAACAAGCTGGGCAACTCTGACGGTTTGCAGTTTGGCGATAACGGCGAGATATTCATCTTTGGTGGCGGCGGCGATGACCTGGATTCTTTCGACGGAAGATACAACGGCCAGGGCCTGCCAAAAGCATACACCGGCGGTTTACACTACGACAAAAAATTTGATGCTGATAAGCAGTCTATCAACACCAACTATAAAGCAGGTTCGCTGGAGGTTGATGGCACAAATAACAGCCAAACACAAAATGACCTCCCGGGCCGTTCATTAAAAACCAATGCCGACGGAACCGACAACAACTACATGTTCCGTCAGAAACTGGACGCGATGTACCAGGTAAAAATCGACTCCACCTCTAACTTAAAGGTGACGGTAGATGGTACGCTAAAAAACTCCCGTACACGCAGTAGTAACCTGTCTGAAAGTATGCAGAATGATACCTTACTTAACCGCCAGGATCGCAGCTTACGTAACTACACCGATGCGCAATTATTTAACGCAACGGCTTTTTACAACAAAAAACTAAAGAAAACAGGCCGTACTTTCTCTGTCAACTTTACTGTAGGTACCAGCGACAGCAAATCAAAGGGTAACCTTAATGCTACTACAGACTACTTTAAAGCGGGTCTGCTGGATAGCAGCCGCGTTATAGACCAGTATAAAACTAACGATATGATGAGCACCAAAGTGCTTACCAACGTTACCTATACCGAACCGTTTAGCAAGTACTTCTCTGTGGTGCTTAATTACGGATTGAACATTAACAATAGCGAGGCTGACCGCAAATCATTCGACCAAACCTCACCTGGTGTATATAATTCCCTTGTAGATTCACTCAGCAGCGATTACAAGTTCAATCAATTGGCTAACCAGGGTGGCGCTATCTTCAACTATAAAAAGGGTAAGCAAACTATCAACTTTGGTACAAAGGTATCGGCCGTGCGCTTTAAACAGGTAGACCAGGTAACAGGAGACGACTTTAAACGAAGCTTCACCAACTGGAACCCTACAGCTACTTATCAGTACAGGTTCTCTCAGCAAAAATCATTTAGCCTGCGTTACAATGGCAGTCCAACACAGCCAACGTTTGACCAGATACAGCCTATCCGTAACAACAATGACCCATTGAACATTACAATAGGTAACCCGGATTTGGGTCCGTCATTTACGCACCGCTTTAACATCAATTTCAACTCCTACAAAACGCTTACCGGCCAGTACTTGTCGGGGTACGGCTCTTACTCCTTCACTACAGATCCGATAGTAAACAATATCACTACCGATACATCTGGCAAGAACACCATCCAGTACCTTAACCTTCCGAACAGGAAGCAGGCAAACTACTATGGTGGTTTTTACTTTGACAGGAAAATCGCGGCGCTTGATTTTAATGTTGGCTTAAGCGCTAACCTTAATGGCAATACTTATTACAGTTTAAAAAATGGTGCAGAGAATAAAACAACATCTAACACCATAAGTGGCCGCTTAAACTTTAATAAATACGTTCAAAAGAAATTTTCCTTTGATATTGGCGCCGGTCCAACGTATACCCGTGGTCAATCATCACTTAACCCCAACCGTAACAACAACGGCCGCGGCTTTAATGCAAACGGCAGGTTTAATGTATACCTGCCCGGTAAGATACAAGTGGGCGCAGATGGCGAATACCAGTACCAGGCAGCAACCCAGTCGTTTGATACCCCATTTGAACAAACCATCATCAACGCTAACATCACTAAGACATTCTTCAAGGCAGAAAACCTGAAGTTAATACTTAGCGGTAATGACTTGTTGAACCAAAACTCTGGCTTTAGCCGCAATGCCAGCGGGTTATACATTTCTCAAAGCAGGTACACTACAATACGCAGGTACTTTATGCTTTCGGTACAATGGGACTTTAACAAAATGGGTGGCGGAGCACCTGCAAAGAAATAACGATCATGAAAAGAATATCAATTATAGCCCTTATTACCTGCCTGTTCAGCGGCAGCTTACTGGCTCAAAACGCCCACTTTACTACCAGCGGTACTATTGAGTTTGAGAAAAAGGTAAATATGTATGCCTTCCTGAAAAAACGCATGACGCCTGACAACGAGAGTTTTTTGGCACCTGCACTGGAGCAATACAAAAAAACGCAGCCGCAGTTTAAAACACTAAAAAGCACGCTAACTTTTACCAATAACAAAACCCTGTTTACACCTGAGGAACCACCAGAAACAAACAATAACAACTTTTTTGGTAATGAGCCTATTGCGCAGCAAAACAATACCATCTTCACCGACCTGAACACCACCATTAGTACGGCCAATAAAAAGGTGTTTGAGCAATTGTTCCTGGTAAAAGATACCGTACGTAGAATTAACTGGAAGATAACCGACGAGACCCGCGAAATAGCAGGTTACAAATGCCGCCGCGCCAATGCCGTGGTAATGGACTCCATATACGTGGTAGCTTTTTATTCTGAGGAGATCCCGGTAAGCGGCGGCCCCGAAACTTTCACCGGCTTACCCGGTATGATATTGGGTGTAGCCTTGCCTCACGAGAATGTAACCTGGTTTGCTACTAAAGTTACCGACCTGCCGGTTGCCGAAACATCACTTAAAGTACCTAACAAGGGAAAAGCGGTGAACGCAGCAGGCCTGGCAACTACCCTTAAATCAGCATTGAAGGACTGGGGAGAATACGGACAGATTTACTTTAAAATATTTTTGCTATAACCTAAACTGCATACAATGAACAAGCCCTTTGAGTTATCAAAGGGCTTTGTTGTTACCCCCTAACCCCCTGAAGGGGGAACAGGTAATGGACAAGTCCTTCAATAACATAATTAACCTAGCTTTTCAAAGTTCCCCCTTTAGGGGGCTAGGGGGCTCCGGCTAAGATACTTTGCATTTTTAGCAGCGCTTTGCAGCGGTGTTTCGTGGTCATAGCGGCTCTGCTCAACAAAAAAGTATTTGCAGCCGCTGTGTTGCGCTGCTGATAAAAGCTTAGGAAAGTTGATAATACCCTCGCCCAAATCACAAGCCGATTCCTCCTTACTGCCTTTTGGCAGTCGCCGCTTCAGTACATCCCGCAGGTGCATCAGTTTAAAGCGGCCAGGGTGCTTAAACAGGTAGGCGTATGGATCGCGCCCTTCGCTGACCGTATAGTAAACATCCATCTGGAAATCTACCAACTGTTTATCAGTATTCGCCAACAGCACATCAATTGGTAGTTGCCCGTCTACCAGCTTGTACGGGTAATCATGCGGATGGTAGCCATAGCGCAAACCGTGCTTTTTGCAAATCTCGCCCCGCTTATTAAAATCATCAGCCGCTCGTTTAAATACGTCTATCGACTTTTGAGGTCCCAGCCACGGGCATATCAAATACTTCATGCCTATCTCTGACGATTGAGCGGCAAGTTGCTCAAATTCCGTAACAGGCATCGGATTATGATGGGTAGATACCAGCTTAAGGCCGTATCCGTTGGCAAGCTTTTGAAAAGCCTTGTTGTTCATGCCCCAAAACACGCCCTTGTCGCTGCCATAGCTTTCCAGCTGAGTATAGCCCATTTTGCCCAGCTGCTTCAAGGTGCCTTCCGGGTCCTTCGCCATTTCCTCTCTTACCATATAGAGCTGTATGCCCGGGTTTGATAACGCCGGTGCTTCACCAAACGCTAACAAGCCCGGCAACGGCATAGCAGCAGCCAGTATACCACTGCTGTATAAAAAGTTTCTTCTGTTCATAAGCCTTAAGCCTTTAACCCCATAGCCCCTAAAGGGGGAGCAAGAGTTGAATATTTTCTTTATTTGACATACGCACTTAAGCTTTTTAAAGTTCCGCGGCAGAGGTTAGGTGGTAGCTGTGAGCTTACAAGTCCCTTACGATAACCTCTCCAGTGGTTTTATCTTTCAGAATAAGTTTTCTATCGCCGTGCGGAAGTATTTCTTCTTTGATAAGGTAATATTGTTCATCATAGCTGGCGAATTCAGTAGCAATTTTGGTATCGTTATTACCGCGCCAGTCCTCAAGCTGAACAGGTTCCCACACACCACTTTTGGCAGATGCGTAGGCCGCGTCAATAATGGCGTTCACCACATACCCGTCGTAAAAGGTCTCAGCCGGCTCACGGTTTTGCTCGATCGCTTCAAACATGTCGGTAAACATGTGATTATATCCAAGTTCATTTACTTCGTCGCCAACCGGGAATAGCCAGCCGCTACTGCTCTCCGCCTTTTCGGCAACGTAGCCGCCACCTTTACCTGTACTGAACATATCGAACCCTGTACGTAAAAAGTTATTAAGCCAGATGGTACCTTCGGTGCCCATCACCTCGTCGCGCAGGTCCATTCCGCCGCGGAAACACCAGCTCACCTCAAACTGGCCGATAGCGCCATTAGCGTACTTCACCATACCTATTGCATTATCTTCAGCATCAATAGGGTGTACCTGGGTAGCTGCCCAGCACATCACCTCAACCGGTCTGATGTCCTTACCAATATAGTTACGCGCGATCTCGATACAATGACAACCGAGATCTACAATGGCACCGCCCCCGCTTTGCTCTTTGTTCCAAAACCAGTTGCTGTGCGGGCCGGGGTGCGCTTCGCGGCTTTTGGCCCATAGTATCCTGCCCAGGGCGCCTGCCTTAACACTTGCCAGCGATTTCAGGAACTTTGGTCCGTAACATAAGTCTTCCAGGTAACCGCCCATAATGCCAGCCTGTTCTACAAGGTCCAGCATTTGTTTTGCCTCTGCCGCCGTGCGGCCAAGCGGCTTTGTACAAAGTACATGTTTACCTGCTTTAGCGCAGGCTTCAACGGCGGCAAGGTGCAGATCGTTGGGGAGAGATATTACCACTACATCCACCTCAGGGTGTTCAATCACCTCCTGCATACTGGTGCTGTGGAAGGATAGCTTGTAATCATCAGCAAACTTTTTGGCTTTATCTGCACTCCGGCCGTACACAGCAAAAAGCTGATCTACACGGCGGTGCGCCACCAGCGAATCGGCATAGAACCGCGCAATAAAGCCGGAGCCGAGCATAGCAATTTTCATAAGTTTTGGTATAAAAGGTTTGAGCCGTTAAGATAGGAAATTTTGCAATCTATGCCGACCACACTTGGAAAATTGGGGAGAGAATCGCCAGAGCTTTCAGGAAACATAATTGAGATAGATCTGAAAACCATTATAGCAGCTGAATAGTTAATATACAAAAAAATCTGCTTTAATGCAAATAATCATGAAAATAGCTATTGCAAACGGTGTGAAAAAGTGTGGTTCTTGCTGGTAAATAAGCGATTAGCTCAAGTGTTCATTTTCGATTTGACGCAAAAAACTGAACACTAAACCTGCATACATAAGCTAAGTGAGCATGTAACATTCTTGTTGATTTTAAGTGGGGTTTTACAATTAAAAGAATTTTTAATACTTTCCGTAAGTAATTTACGATGCAGTTAAAACACGGAATGTGTCGTGCTGTTAACAATAATAATGCACAAGGTTACCTCTACCATACATCTGCTCGAAGACTCGGTTTTTTACTACGTGATTACAACCGGTATGAACGGCACTTATACCTATGTGAATAAGCATTACGCACGTACTTTTGGCTACCGTTATTCAGACCTGGTAGGCCAGCCCTACTTTATCACCATGCATAATGACGATCGGCGTGTTTGCGAAGAAACATCTGTGCGTTGCTTTAACGAACCAAACAGGTCCTTCCCAGCAACCATACGTAAACATGATGGGCACGGCGGCTATGTGGTTACTCAATGGGAGTTCCGCGCCATGATGGACGATAATGGTGAGCCCTTAGGTGTTTTTTGCCTTGGTCATAACATTACAGAAATGGTAAATTCAAACACTGAGCTGGAGAAGACAAAAATAGAGTTGGCAGACAAAACTACCATGCTGGAGCAAATAGGTTGGGAGCAGTCTCATGTATTGCGCCGGCCGCTAGCCAACATACAGGGGCTAACGGGTATTCTCAGCAATATGGAGCTGGATCAAAACATGAGCAACATATGTGATATGCTTTCTGACAGTACTGAGCAGTTGGATAAGGTA
Organism: Mucilaginibacter terrenus; assembly: GCF_003432065.1. NCBI lineage: Bacteria > Pseudomonadati > Bacteroidota > Sphingobacteriia > Sphingobacteriales > Sphingobacteriaceae > Mucilaginibacter > Mucilaginibacter terrenus. Next base: position 44,365 of record NZ_QWDE01000008.1, read on the forward strand.
ATTAAAGATATGGTTAAGAAAGCAGAAAATTAATCACTCTAACTCGTTGGTTGTTCAGCATCACCTATACGACTATAGTGCTAATTGTTATATTTTTCCTGGTGAGCTTGTCGAACCATTAGTAGTGTGCTCAGGTCTTCGATACACTCAGACTGGACAGGTGTACAAAAAGCCTATAAACAAAGAAACCCCCGATGCATATGCACGGGGGTTTAACTTTAAGATTTGGCACCGACCTACTCTCCCACATTTTACTGCAGTACCATCGGCTCTGGCGGGCTTAACTTCTCTGTTCGGAATG
>NZ_QWDE01000009.1 GCF_003432065.1 Mucilaginibacter terrenus
TGTAAGAGAAAACAACAGCAAATTCTTCTGTTAGAGAAAGCTTCGGATAATTAGTATTACTCGACTTTGATGTCACCACCTTTATATCTGTAACCTATCAACGTAGTAGTCTGCTACGATCCTATAAGGAAGTCTCATCTCATGGCTAGTTTCGCACTTAGATGCTTTCAGCGCTTATCTATTCCCAACGTAGCTACTCTGCAGTACACCTGGCGGCATAACAGATTCACCAGAGGTTAGTCCAACCCGGTCCTCTCGTACTAAGGTCAGCCCCATTCAAACTTCCAACGCCCACAACAGATAGGGACCGAACTGTCTCGCGACGTTCTGAACCCAGCTCGCGTGCCACTTTAATGAGCGAACAGCTCAACCCTTGGGACCTTCTCCAGCCCCAGGATGTGACGAGCCGACATCGAGGTGCCAAACCTCCCCGTCGATATGAGCTCTTGGGGGAGATCAGCCTGTTATCCCCAGCGTACCTTTTATCCTTTGAGCGATGGCCCTTCCATGCAGAACCACCGGATCACTATATCCGTCTTTCGACCCAGCTCGACTTGTCTGTCTCACTGTCAAGCAAGCTTATGCTATTGCACTCCGCGTACGGTTACCAAGCGTACTGAGCTTACCTTTGAAAGCCTCCGTTACCTTTTTGGAGGCGACCACCCCAGTCAAACTACCCGCCAAACAATGTCCCCGACATTATCGGGTTAGACACCAAATACAGAAAGGGTGGTATTTCAACGTTGGCTAACCTACTCCTAGCGAAGCAGGATCACAGCCTCCCACCTATCCTACACATCCTGTATCCGATATCAATGTTAAGTTGTAGTGAAGGTGCATGGGGTCTTTCCGTCCCGTTGCGGGTAACCGGCGTCTTCACCGATACCACAATTTCACCGAGCTCATGGCTGAGACAGCGCCCAGATCGTTACACCATTCGTGCAGGTCGGAACTTACCCGACAAGGAATTTCGCTACCTTAGGACCGTTATAGTTACGGCCGCCGTTTACCGGGGCTTCGATTCAATGCTTCGCCTTGCGACTAACATCCCCTCTTAACCTTCCGGCACCGGGCAGGTGTCAGGCCTTATACGTCATCTTTCGATTTTGCAAAGCCATGTGTTTTTGTTAAACAGTCGCCTGGGCCTTTTCACTGCGGCTGATATTGCTACCAGCGCCCCTTCTCCCGAAGTTACAGGGCCATTTTGCCGAGTTCCTTAGCCATGATTCACTCGAGCACCTTAGGATTCTCTCCTCGACTACCTGTGTCGGTTTACGGTACGGGTTTTTATAACCTGAAGCTTAGCGGGTTTTCTTGGAAGTCTGATTACCTGAACTATCACCTTGCCCGAAGGCTCAGTGTACTATCAGCTTTCAGCAAGTCTGGCGTACTTAACTACCAAACCTATACCTACGGCCTTTAACGAACTATTCCGTCAGTTCGCGTCAGTGTCACTACTCCGTCACCGCATCGCAGTTATAAAAAGTACTGGAATATTAACCAGTTGTCCATCGGCTACGCCCTTCGGCTTCACCTTAGGCCCCGACTAACCCTGATCCGATTAGCGTTGATCAGGAAACCTTAGTCTTTCGGTGGGCGGGTTTCTCTCCCGCCTTATCGTTACTTATGCCTACATTTGCTTTTCTACACCCTCCACAGTCAGTTGTCCTTCCTGCTTCACCGCATGTAGAATGCTCCCCTACCAGTACACTAAAAGTGTAATCCATAGCTTCGGTATAACGCTTAATGCCCGTTTATTATCCATGCCCGATCGCTCGACTAGTGAGCTGTTACGCACTCTTTAAATGAATGGCTGCTTCCAAGCCAACATCCTAGCTGTCTGTGCAATCGGACCTCGTTAGTTCAACTTAGCGCTAATTTGGGGACCTTAGCTGATGGTCTGGGTTCTTTCCCTCTCGGCCATGGACCTTAGCACCCATAGCCTCACTGCAGTGTATATTATACAGCATTCGGAGTTTGTCTGGATTTGGTAGGATTTGACTCCCCCGCACCCAATCAGTAGCTCTACCTCTGTATAACTTTACCACCACGCTGTTCCTAAAAACATTTCGGGGAGTACGAGCTATTTCCCAGTTTGATTAGCCTTTCACCCCTACCCACAAGTCATCCGGAAACTTTTCAACGTTTATCGGTTCGGTCCTCCAGTACCTGTTACGGCACCTTCAACCTGCCCATGGGTAGATCACAAGGTTTCGCGTCTACCTCCCCTGACTATACGCCCTATTCAGACTCGCTTTCGCTTCGGATCCGTGTCTTAAACACTTAACCTTGCCAGGGAAGAGTAACTCGTAGGCTCATTATGCAAAAGGCACGCCGTCACGGAACATGTCCGCTCCGACCGCTTGTAAGTACACGGTTTCAGGTTCTATTTCACTCCCCTGTTCGGGGTTCTTTTCACCTTTCCCTCACGGTACTGGTTCACTATCGGTCTCTCAGGAGTATTTAGCCTTACCGGATGGTGCCGGCAAATTCCCACAAGGCGTCTCCGACCTCGCGGTACTCAGGATACCACTATCCTATTATTACTTACCCGTACGCAACTCTCATGCTCTATGGTGGGCCTTCCCATGCCCTTCCGGTTCATTTTAATATTCATGTTGTGGTCCTATAACCCCGTATATGCCGTAACATATATGGTTTGGGCTTCTTCCCTTTCGCTCGCCACTACTCAGGAAATCACTGTTGTTTTCTCTTCCTCTGCTTACTTAGATGTTTCAGTTCAGCAGGTTTGCGCATTTATGCAACTATTCTTCAAATAGTTAGGTTTCCCCATTCGGAAATCTGCGGATCAATTTATATTTGCTAATCCCCGCAGCTTATCGCAGCTTATCACGTCCTTCATCGCCTCTGAGAGCCAAGGCATCCCCCGTGTACCCTTTCTTACTTTCTTCTAATATCATTGCCGCTTTTGCTCGGCACGATACGTTTTCATTATTTTTTGAGATGTCTCTCTTTTGATTCCGCTCGTATTGCTACGCGCTTCATCGTCCAGAAAAGACTCCCTACTGTTGTCTTCTCTTTCATTTTACTTCTTCCAATATGTCAAAGAACTTTACCCAATATGATATCGCTATCATAACTTGCATTATATCCTATCCCTCTCAGGAAACGGTGGGTGTGGTGGAGAATAACGGATTCGAACCGTTGACCCCCTGCGTGCAAGGCAGGTGCTCTAGCCAGCTGAGCTAATCCCCCTTTCAGATGTGTAGTCCCGAGCAGATTTGAACTGCTGACCCCTACATTATCAGTGTAGTGCTCTAACCAAGCTGAGCTACAGGACTGTCTTTTACCTACAATCTTGCCACTCGTATGGCGCACCACATGATGGCTTCATCTTCCGGGTTGTTTTTTTTGAGATCTTATTTAGAAAATTAATGCAGGTAACAGCCTTTCAGTGCTGTTATCTTAAAGAATACTTATTGCTTAAAGTTTGGGATAATGCTCCAGAAAGGAGGTATTCCAGCCACACCTTCCGGTACGGCTACCTTGTTACGACTTAGCCCCAGTTACCGACTTTACCCTAGGACGCTCCTTGCGGTTACGCACTTCAGGCACTTCCAGCTTCCATGGCTTGACGGGCGGTGTGTACAAGGCCCGGGAACGTATTCACCGCGTCATTGCTGATACGCGATTACTAGCGAATCCAACTTCACGGGGTCGAGTTGCAGACCCCGATCCGAACTGTGAACAGCTTTTGGAGATTGGCATCCTGTTGCCAGGTAGCTGCCCTCTGTACTGCCCATTGTAGCACGTGTGTAGCCCCGGACGTAAGGGCCATGATGACTTGACGTCGTCCCCTCCTTCCTCTCTATTTGCATAGGCAGTCTGTTTAGAGTCCCCATCATTACATGCTGGCAACTAAACATAGGGGTTGCGCTCGTTGCGGGACTTAACCCAACACCTCACGGCACGAGCTGACGACAGCCATGCAGCACCTAGTTTCGTGTCCCGAAGGACTAGAGCGTCTCTGCTCTATTCACTAACTTTCAAGCCCGGGTAAGGTTCCTCGCGTATCATCGAATTAAACCACATGCTCCTCCGCTTGTGCGGGCCCCCGTCAATTCCTTTGAGTTTCACCCTTGCGGGCGTACTCCCCAGGTGGAATACTTAACGCTTTCGCTTAGACGCTGACCGTATATCGCCAACATCGAGTATTCATCGTTTAGGGCGTGGACTACCAGGGTATCTAATCCTGTTTGATCCCCACGCTTTCGTGCCTCAGCGTCAATCACACTTTAGTAAGCTGCCTTCGCAATTGGTGTTCTGTGACATATCTATGCATTTCACCGCTACTTGTCACATTCCGCCTACCTCAAGTGTATTCAAGCCCATCAGTATCAAAGGCACTGCGATAGTTGAGCTACCGTCTTTCACCCCTGACTTAATAGGCCGCCTACGCACCCTTTAAACCCAATAAATCCGGATAACGCTCGGATCCTCCGTATTACCGCGGCTGCTGGCACGGAGTTAGCCGATCCTTATTCTTACCGTACATTCAGCCTCTTACACGTAAAAGGGTTTATTCCGGTACAAAAGCAGTTTACAACCCGTAGGGCCGTCTTCCTGCACGCGGCATGGCTGGTTCAGGCTTGCGCCCATTGACCAATATTCCTTACTGCTGCCTCCCGTAGGAGTCTGGTCCGTGTCTCAGTACCAGTGTGGGGGGTCATCCTCTCAGATCCCCTAAACATCGTAGCCTTGGTAAGCCGTTACCTTACCAACTAGCTAATGTTCCGCATGCCCATCTTGTTCCTATAAATATTTGATATCATTGTGATGCCACATCGATATTTTATGCGGTGTTAATCTCTCTTTCGAGAGGCTATCCCCCTGAACAAGGTAGGTTACATACGTGTTACGCACCCGTGCGCCACTCTCATCAGGAGCAAGCTCCCAAATCCCGTCCGACTTGCATGTATTAGGCCTGCCGCTAGCGTTCATCCTGAGCCAGGATCAAACTCTCCATTGTAAAATGTGTTGTTTGTATCCAGACCCTATTAAACTCAATCAATAGAAATCTGTAAAAAAAATATTCTCTTACATTATCCCATCGCTCTTCAAGCTTCTTCTTTTCAGTATAACTAATCCCGTGGGACCGTTACGCTGCATTCTAATCTTCTAATCTCTTTAAGAACTTTTCGCTTCTCCTCGCGGTTCGGCTTTTATGTTATTGCATCATTGCGACGCTTAACTTCAATCTTTTGTTTTCCCCGGAAAACGCTTCCGGCTCTTTAACGTTATTTTCAAATCTCGTTTCCGATTTTCTCTCCCTCGTTTTGGGACTGCAAAGGTAGAAAAGTTTTTTATTTCTGCAAAAA
>NZ_QWDE01000010.1 GCF_003432065.1 Mucilaginibacter terrenus
TGGAGATTCTGATGAACGAGACCACCTGATTCCGGGGCAAGCTGACCACCAATTCCGGGGCAAACTGACCAGGGGATTCCGGGACAAACTGACCACCCTCAACGTGTAGCAAATGCTGTAGAAGCAACCATCTTTCGGAGGCAACATATACCTCCAAACATGGCCAATTCGACGATCAGCATGAGTAAGATTAGAAAGATTTTAAGGATGTACAGCCAGCAGCGGCCCATAATGACCATCGCTGCCCAGACTGACGCATCCCGGAATACCGTAAAGAAGTACCTGGCATCCTTTAAAGCCAGCGGCTTTACGTTTGAGGAGATAGATGCCTTCAATGATAAGGAGCTGGAAGATCTCTTCGGTAAAAGCAAAGAACACCCGCCTACCAGCCGTATGCAGTCTATGCAACGCTGTTTTCCCCACGTAGATAAAGAACTCAAACGCACCGGTGTCAACCGTTATATGCTATGGGAATCCTACCGCAAAGAGTTTCCTGATGGCTACCAGTACAGCCAATTCTGCTTTTATTACAACCAGTGGAAGGCCAGGGTCAACCCGACCATGCACATGGATCACAAAGCCGGTGATAAGCTTTATGTGGACTTTGCAGGTGAAAAGCTAAGCTATACCGATAAGGATACCGGTGAAGTTATTGCAGTAGAGGTCTTTGTGGCTATCCTCGGAGCCAGCCAGCTTACCTATGTAGAAGCGGTTATGAGCCAGCAAAAGGAAGACTTTATTGCAGCCTGCGAGAATACGCTGCACTTTATTGGTGGCGTTCCTGCCGCCATTGTGCCGGATAACCTGAAGGCTGCCGTAACCAAAAGTAGCCGTTATGAACCTACTTTGAACGAAACGTTTGAGGACTTTGCAGATCATTACGGCACAACCATACTACCAGCGCGGGCGTACCGCCCGCGTGACAAAGCACTGGTAGAAGGTGCCGTTAAGATCATCTATACCAAGATCTACGCGCCTATCAACCGGGTTACCTATCATTCTTTAAAAGAGCTGAATACAGGTATTTGGGAAGCATTGGGAACCCATAACAGCCAGTTGCTTAAAGGACGCAACTACAGCCGCCGACTACAGTTTGAAGAGATCGAACGGCATACCCTGATGCCGTTGCCTGTCCTGCTTTACCAATTCAAAAAGCACTTCTACGCTAAAGTGATCAAGAACGGCCATGTCAACCTCGGCCCGGATAAACACTATTACAGTGTGCCTTATCGCTTCATCGGCAAGCGGGTTAAGCTTTTGTATTCCAGTACTATCGTAGAGATCTACTCCAACTACGAGCGCATTGCTTTGCACAAACGGGCAAAGAACCCTTATGGCTATACGACCGACAAAGACCACATGGCCACTACGCACCGCTTTGTAACTGACTGGACACCTGATAAGTTCCTGGATTGGGCTGCATCCATCCATGAAGATGTGCGGCTTTATATCCTTAAGATCCTTGACCGGAAGCAACACCCGGAGCAGGCTTACAAGTCCTGCCTGGGTGTCCTTGGCTTCGCCAAGAAAGCCGGGAACGAGCGCTTAACAATGGCCTGCCAGCGTGCGCTCAGCTATGGTATTCATAACTATAAAACGATACAAACCATCCTGGAGAACAAGATGGACGGCTACGAGGAAAGCCTGTTTGCAGATGAGCTGCCTATGCCTAATCATGATAATATCCGGGGAAAAGACTATTACAAATAACCATTAAACAACAAATAACATGAACACAAGTACATTGGACAAACTGCGGAAGATGAAGTTCTTCGGCATGTTCCATGCCTTCAAAAGCAGCATGGAAACGGGTAAAACGAATGATTATACAGCGGATGAACTGCTGGCCCACCTGGTAGATGCAGAATGGGACGACCGGCAAAACAGGCGTATCGAACGAACGATATTATATGCCAGGTTCCGCTATAAAGCCTCTGTAGAGGACGTTCATTACCATGCAGAACGAAGTATCGACCGCAACCAGATCATGCGCCTGGCAGACTGTACCTTCATTGACCGCAATGAAAACGTACTGGTTACCGGTAGTACCGGTATCGGTAAAAGCTATGTGGCTTCTGCTATCGGCTATCAGGCCTGTATGCTGGGCTACAGGGTATTTTATGCCAGTACGCCTAAGCTATTCGCTAAACTGAAAATGGCTAAGGCAGACGGCTCGTATATCAAAGAGCTGGCTAAACTGGAAAGGACACAGCTGCTCATACTGGATGACTTCGGTATCCAACCTTTTGATGCACAAAGCAGGGCTGCGCTAATGGAACTTATTGAAGACCGGCATGGCAAGACCTCGCTGATCATTACCTCGCAACTACCGGTAAGCAAATGGTTTGAAGTGATCGGTGAAAAAACAGTTGCTGATGCGATCCTGGACCGGATCGTTCATGATGCGCACCGCATCGAACTGAAAGGAGAATCTATGAGAAGAAAACGTAACGTTGAACCGGAAACCAGCTACTAATGAAAATACCTTTTAAATAACTATTTTTGTACACGCTTTTATAGCGTTTGCTGCACGCCCCACGTCAGCTAATTGCCTGGTCAGTTTGGCCCGGAATCAGGTGGTCAACATCTCCATAACATACA
>NZ_QWDE01000011.1 GCF_003432065.1 Mucilaginibacter terrenus
AAAAAGTGTAACAGGTGTAACACGCGCGCGTGTTACACCTGTGGTGTTAGAACTTATACCTGACGAAAGCCTCCATGGCAGCGTATTCGGCCATACCCAGCTTATCGTAGTTCTGCGCGGTTTCGCGGTTGCGGTCCTCGGCACGTACCCAGAACTCGCGCTCATCGTCACCCGGGAACACCGGCCTGTCCTTCTGGCTCTGGTGCTTGAAGATAGCGTTCCGCTTGCGGATCACCTCTGCAGGGGATAACGGCACGGCCATCTCTATCTCGTGAGTGGCAAACTCATGCCATGCACCGCGGTACAGCCACAGCCAGCAGTCCTTTACCCAGTCCTCAGTTTCTTTCAGCTTGTTCAGCGCTGCAAGGATGATGTTGAAGCACACCAGGTGGGTGCCGTTCGGGTCGGCAAAGTCGCCTGCTGCAAATACCTGCTGGGGTTTTATCTTTTGTAAAAGCTCTATAGTGAGGCGTACGTCCTCTTCACCTACAGCGTTCTTCTTGGTCTTGCCGGTCTCATAGAATGGCAAAGCCTGGAAGTGGATATTGCTGTCGGGCAGGCCCGCGAACCTTGCACCGGAGATGGCCTCCGTTTTACGGATGAAGCCTTTTACGTTGCGGATCTCCTGCGTATCGATCTGGTTGGGCAGCTTGCTGCCCATAAACTTGCGCATTTCCTCATAGGTGGCTTTCATGGCAGTGGTATCTTCACCTACGCTTTGCTTAAAGTCTATGGCGAACTCCACAAAGCGGAGTACGTCATCATCCCATACAGCGGTGTTGCCGGAGGTCTGGTAAGCGACATGTACATCATGCCCCTGGTC
>NZ_QWDE01000012.1 GCF_003432065.1 Mucilaginibacter terrenus
CCGCCCGGCCAGCCGGTGATGGTATGCTGCACCTGGTTAAAGATGTCGATATTGATGTTGTATACCGGGCCCTGCTCTACGGCAAGCTGTGCCATGCCGTGGTTGTTGTAGTCTTCTTCTGTCAGCTTGAGGATGGGTTTGTTCACCGCGCCTGAAAGCCAGATCACGGCTTTCTTTTTGAGCAGGTTGTCCCATACGCAATCCTTTACCAGCCATGGGGTATCAAAGCGGGTAAGGCCGGATGCCGCGCCTTCGTCCAGCACGAACTCCACATGGTCGGATAGCTGCAGGTAGGTAGCCGGTACATCGCCGGAGATCTCGCCTTCTACGGCTTTCTTTACAATAGGTGCTTTCTTGGCGCTCCAGGCCATCAGGATGATCTCCCTGGCCTTGAAGATGGTACCCACACCCATGGTAATGGCCTTGGTGGGTACGTTCTGCTTGCCTCCGAAGTCGCGCGAGGCGTCGCGGCGGGTAAGGTCATCCAGGGTAACCAGGCGGGTACCGGAGTTAGGTGCCGAGCCCGGCTCGTTGAAGCCGATGTGGCCGGTACGGCCGATACCGAGGAGCTGCAGGTCCAGCCCGCCCAGTTCTTCTATCTGGTGCTCGTAGTTGAGGCAGAAGGCGGCTACCGCGTCCTGCTC
>NZ_QWDE01000013.1 GCF_003432065.1 Mucilaginibacter terrenus
CAGTGGTATCTTCACCTACGCTTTGCTTAAAGTCTATGGCGAACTCCACAAAGCGGAGTACGTCATCATCCCATACAGCGGTGTTGCCGGAGGTCTGGTAAGCGACATGTACATCATGCCCCTGGTCCACCAGTCGGATAAAGGTACCGCCCATGGAGATGACATCATCATCCGGGTGGGGAGAGAACACGATGGAACGTTTTCTCGCGGGTTCTGCGCGTTCAGGCCGCTGACTGTCGTCCGCACCCGGCTTGCCGCCCGGCCAGCCGGTGATGGTATGCTGCACCTGGTTAAAGATGTCGATATTGATGTTGTATACCGGGCCCTGCTCTACGGCAAGCTGTGCCATGCCGTGGTTGTTGTAGTCTTCTTCTGTCAGCT
>NZ_QWDE01000014.1 GCF_003432065.1 Mucilaginibacter terrenus
CAGTGGTATCTTCACCTACGCTTTGCTTAAAGTCTATGGCGAACTCCACAAAGCGGAGTACGTCATCATCCCATACAGCGGTGTTGCCGGAGGTCTGGTAAGCGACATGTACATCATGCCCCTGGTCTACCAAACGGATAAAGGTACCGCCCATAGAGATGACATCATCATCCGGGTGGGGAGAGAACACGATGGAGCGTTTTCTCGCGGGTTCTGCGCGTTCAGGCCGCTGACTGTCGTCCGCACCCGGCTTTCCGCCCGGCCAGCCGGTGATGGTATGCTGCACCTGGTTAAAGATGTCGATATTGATGTTGTATACCGGGCCCTGCTCTACGGCAAGCTGTGCCATGCCGTGGTTGTTGTAGTCTTCTTCTGTCAGCT
>NZ_QWDE01000015.1 GCF_003432065.1 Mucilaginibacter terrenus
GATTTGGCACCGACCTACTCTCCCACATTTTACTGCAGTACCATCGGCTCTGGCGGGCTTAACTTCTCTGTTCGGAATGGGAAGAGGTGGACACCGCCGATATAGGCACCTGAATATTTTAATAGTTTGCAGTTTTGAGTTGCAGTTTGCAGTTATAATAACCGCTTAATGCTACTGTCTACTGAACAAACAATGACATATTATTGAAAGAAGTAATCTGTAAGAGAAAACAACAGCAAATTCTTCTGTTAGAGAAAGCTTCGGATAATTAGTATTACTCGACTTTGATGTCACCACCTTTATATCTGTAACCTATCAACGTAGTAGTCTGCTACGATCCTATAA